>JAUYAR010000179.1 GCA_030693415.1 Candidatus Cloacimonadaceae bacterium
TCTCTAAACATCAGTAACTCCATATATGCTTATCTAATATGATGCCAATGTATTACTGATGCTGATTCTGTCAAGTAATTTCTCATCATTTATTTAGATACTATTCGTGTCAAGCATGGACTTTTTTCTATGGAGTCGTAATAGATCACTGATGACTTTATGGATATGATGCTCGTGATATATGAGTGGTAGGGGAAATAGGCGAAGCCGAAAATATGGAACGCTGATGACGCGGATGATCATGACCTGATTGATTTTGGGAGACAACATCGCCCCTAAAGAAATCACCGACTTTGATAGAGGGTGTTCCGGTAGATTCAGTCAGGATCATTCTTGCCCTTGTCTCTGTGCTGCTCTGTGTTTTGTTTCTGAAACCTAATAGGGAAATTTGTTCTGGACAAAATCCATCATTTCTGGATAGCAGTTTCGACAATAAATACCAAGGATAGCAAGATGGAAAATCCTTATCAACAAAATTGGCAAGCCAGTCGGGAACGGGTCGGTTGGAGTCCTTTGAATGAAACCGCCGCCGAAACCTATCGAAGGATCGGTTTCAAATGCGGCTTGGAAGTGCATCAACAACTCTTGACCGCACGCAAGCTATTTTGCCGCTGCCCTGCCGGTATCTATCACGATTTTGACAATTTTGACGCCGAGATCGTCCGCCACATGCGTCCCACACTTTCCGAACTTGGCGAATACGATGGCACCGCGTTAATGGAATTCAAAACGCGCAAAAAGATCGTCTATCGCATCAAGAACGACAGTGCCTGCACCTATGAAGTGGACGACACGCCTCCCTTTCCCATGAACCGGGAAGCTCTCTCACACGCGATGCAGATCGCGCTGCTGTTAAAAATCAAGATCGTGGGCGAGCTGCATCTCACACGCAAACAATACCTGGACGGAAGCATACCCACAGGGTTTCAACGCACCACGATTCTCGGCATCGAAGGCGAATTTCCCATATCCAACAAGACCATCCGCGTGATCCAATTTAGCATTGAGGAAGACAGTTGCCGCGAGGTTTCTGATCTTCGTCACACGCGTGTCTATTATGGAGACCGGCTGGGCATGCCCTTGGTCGAAACGGTCACTTATCCAGATATGCTGACTCCTTATGAAGCGGCGGAAGCGGCGCAACACATCAGATTCATCTGTCGCAGCTCCGGAAAAGTCAGAACCGGCATCGGAGCCGCCCGCGAAGATGTAAACGTTTCCGTGACCGGCGGGACGAGAGTGGAGATCAAAGGCGTGGCGCATATCCGTTGGATCCCCAAACTCACTCACAACGAGGCTTTCCGCCAAGTGGCACTTTTGTCTATGATGTCCGATCTCAAAGCTAAAAAGATCGAAAACTGGAAACTTACAAGCCAAATCCTCAAGCTCGAGGATTTCAAACACGTTCCGATCCCTGAAACCGCTTTGGCAGAGGGCTGGAAACTGATCGGAATCAATCTTCCCCAATTCAAAAATCTGCTCTCCTTTTTCACTTCCCCGGGAAGATGCTTTGCAGATGAGATTTCCGATCGTCTCAAGGTCATCGCCTGTCTCGAAAAGCCGAACATGCTGCACAGTGAAGAGCTTCTCCCAAATTTGCCTCAAAGCGCTTGGGATGTATTAAAGAAACTCCTCGGCGGGGGAGAGGACGACGCGCAAATCATCTTTTGGGCACCGGATGAAGATATCAAAACCGCGATCGAGACCATCGAAGAACGCTGCAATCTGGCGTTTAAGGGGGTTCCGAACGAGACCCGCAAGTCCCTGCCAGATGGTACAACTCTGTTTGAGCGGGTCCTTCCCGGAGCGGACAGAATGTATCCGGATACAGATTCCGCGCCAATCCCCATTGGAGACGAGATGATCGAAAGCGCGAGAGCTAATCTTCCCACCGGACTTCAGGACAGATTGAATCAACTGAAACAGTGGGATGTCCCCCGCGACGCCTATACATATATTTTAAGGAACAACCTGATGCCTGTGATCGAAAAGCTGGCAAGCGAACATTTGCTGCCCGAACGTTTCCTCGCGTTGCTCTATGCGCACCATCTCAAAAGCTTGCAGGGGTATCGGGATCTGCCCTTTGATCATGGCAGGATCAACGATCTTCTGCGTTTTGCAAAGAATCGGAATCTGGCTTTGGACATACTGCCCGCCATGCTGAAAGTTCTCTTTGAAAACCCGAATATGCAGTTTTCCTCCATCCTCGAAGTACTCGGATTTCGCGAAACTCCGCGCGAAGAGATATTTGCACAGATACCCGTTCTCATCTCGATGTTTTCCAGGATTAAAAGAGTGAGATATCTCGAAATGGAGGATAGAGCGATGCTCAAATGGATCATGGGACGCCTGCGCAAACCGGCTTTGGGAAACATCCCACTCGTGGAACTGAGCCAATATGTGAAGCACCTGCGGGAGGAAAACCATGCTTGATCTTTTCAAAGGCTATAAAGGCAGGGCGCTGGAAGTCCTAAAACACTTTCAAGCACGCGTTTGGGGAGACGCAAGCGTGGAAACCACCCGCGGCACTTTTCAAGGTATCATCCTTCCGAGAAGCGAAAACGACGACGATCAACACATCGTGATCAAATTGTCCACCGGCTACAACGTCGGTATCGACGTCAAAACGATACTGGACATGAAAGAACACGGATACAAAGAAGCGCATTACAAGATTCCGGAACGCGAATTTCCCTTCACGCCGGGCTTGCCGAAAGTGAAACTCATCGGCACCGGCGGAACCATCGCCTCACGTCTTGATTATCGCACCGGAGCTGTGATTCCGGCATTTTCACCCGGAGAGCTATATGGTGCGGTTCCGGAACTTGCGGAGATCTGCAATCTCGAAACTGAAAAACTCTTTGCCGTCTTTTCCGAAAATATGGGTCCTGAACAGTATAAAAAACTGGCAATCACGATCGGTAAGGAGATCCACAAAGGAGTGGCGGGCATCATCATCGGTCATGGAACGGATACCATGCACCACACCGCGGCGGCACTTTCCTACATGCTGCAAGATCTTCCCATCCCGATTGTAATGGTAGGTTCGCAACGCTCCAGCGACAGACCTTCCTCAGACGCGGCGCTCAATCTGATGAACGCATCTTTCGCGGCAGGACATTCGGACATCGCGGAAGTGATGGTTTGCATGTTTGGTCCCACCAGCGATGAATATGGCCTTTTACATCAGGGTACAAGGGTGCGCAAGATGCATTCCTCCTATCGCAGCACTTTCAGAACGATCGGAGAAGTTCCCATCGCCAGAGTGACCAGAGATTCAATCGTTCACATCAAGCAAAACTATAACAAACGCCGCACCGACAAACAGGTGAAAGTCCTGCCTTTCTTCGAAGAACGCGTGGCGATCGTATATTATTATCCAAACATGCATCCGGACATCATCGATTCCCTCACGGACAACGGCTATAAGGGCATCGTGATCGCCGGTACGGGACTCGGACACATCAACAAACCGGTCTATCCGGCTATCAAGCGCGCTGTGGAAAAAGGGGTGCACATCTATATGACCGTCCAAACCCTCTGGGGCTATGTCCACATGTTTGTCTATGACACAGGACGCGATTTGATGAGCATGGGCATCGTCCCCGGCGAAAACCTCCTGCCGGAAGTTGCCTACATCAAGCTTGGCTGGGCACTGGGACAATCCAATGATCCTGAAATAGTTCGCGAATTGATGCTAACACCCATTGCGGGAGACATTACCCCAGGAGAACCTTACAACGGATATCTCATCTTCCAAGGTGGTATTCCGGAAGTGGAGGAGTTTATCCGAAAGTACCACAAATAGGTGGAAGGGTGTAGCGCAGCATGCCACTGCTGCGAAGGTGGAAAGGAGGAAGGGTTAGATAATTTCCTCATAATCATCTCTCTGACACTCTTTCTCTGATTCCTCCATTTCTCTGTGGTGAGATCAATCTCTGATCTTGCTCCGCTATTACTCCGCTATTTCTCTGTGTTTCAAAAAAAGAAGTCCCCCAAAAGAATAGTTCAGATTTTTATTGACAAGACAAGGCTGCTGATACATCTTGCCCTAAATGCCTTAATGATTTGAGAGTGAAATAGATATAGATATGATAAACGAAACGGTTACACTGGCTGAAACCGAGGATAGCCCCTTTGGAAAAGACTTCGTGCGCTGTCATAGGATAGCTGCTGAGAGGTCTTTTAGTATTTTGGGACATAGCCCGCGTTTTCCATATTCACACACTCACTCACGAATTTTCATTTAATCGCATAACCAACAGCACATCAAAGCGTTACATTATTCGCTGCCTAAGCGAAGCGGCGAAGCTGCGAAAATCCCAAACACTGAGATTAGCTACAAGATTTAGAGTTTATTGGCTAACCGCGCAACACTAAACAAAGGACAACCATTGAACAATCAACCCCTATCTCTGGATTTGAAATCGAAGCTCGAATTCCTCATGTGGGATTATAATGTTTCCGCGCAGGAGAGCTACGAAGTTCTGATTGGGGCAAGGGAAATGGCGGGTCACTACGATCAGTTCAATCTATTCAGAAAGGTTTTGGAAACTTACCCGTGGTTCACAATCATGGAGATGCTGCCCTTATCAAGGATCAAAGAACTTCTAAACGATCAAGTAGTTTCCAAGCTGCGCTCAAAGCAATTACAAAAAAGATATGAATATATCCGCAACAGACTATCAGGCATTATATAGACTGCAGGATCAGGCGATTGCCGTTTTGTCAGACGTTCTTGGAGGTTTCTACCTGACCGGTGGCACTGCCTTGGACCGTTTCTATTTACATCACCGATACAGCGATGACCTGGATTTTTTCATCAACGCTGCAGATGACTTCAAAGACAGGGTAAACAAAATCTTCCGAAAGCTGAAAAGCTCCTTTGTTCTGGATGAAAGTCTCACTCTCGAGGCTGAGACATACACCAGATTTTACATTGCTGGTTTACCCAAACTGAAGATTGAAGTGGTAAATGATGTCCCAGAGCGTTGGGGAGCATCTAACAAAGCAATGGGAATTGATATCGATAATCCTGCGAATATATTGTCCAATAAGCTCGGATGCATTATGAGCAGAGATGAACCCAAAGATGTCTTTGATATCATCGTCCTGGCAGAAACATATTCTTTCAATTGGAAAGATGTCTATACTCAAGCGATAAGCAAGCAGATAACCAACGAAACCGATATTGCCATGCGCCTAAATAGCTTTCCCGTCCATTGGCTCGAAGATGTTCCTTGGATCAAAAAGGCTTTTAATCCAAAAGACATTTCCGCTAAACTTAACAAAATTGCAGATGATTTACTCTTTGCCAGGGATAATTCTCTTGGGCTGAACAAACCAAAGATCGAGAATGCCGTAACATCGCAAAGCTAATTGAGAATTACTGCTAATTGAGAATTGAGAATTGAGAATTGAGAATTGAGAATTGAGAATTGAGAATTGAGAATTGAGAATTGAGAATTGAGAATTACTGCTAATTGAGAATTACTGCTAATTGAGAATTGAGAATTGAGAATTGAGAATTGAGAATTGAGAATTGAGAATTGAGATCGTCTGATGCCTAAACAGAATCCTGTGGTCGATAAGTCATTTGCTTTTGCTTTGAAAGTTATAGAATTGTATAAGTACCTTACTTTGGAAAAGAAGGAATATGTCCTTTCAAAACAGTTTCTTCGATCCGGCACATCAATTGGTGCGAACGTTAACGAAGCAATTGAAGCTCAATCAAAAGCAGACTTCATTCACAAATTGTCTATAGCCCTTAAAGAAGCAAGAGAAACAAACTATTGGGTCAGGCTGCTTATAGAATCAAACTACCTTACAGCCTGCGATGCAATTCTATCCGACAGCACTGAACTCATCCGGATTCTTACTGCCATCATCAAAACCTCAAAAGAAAACAAATGATAATTCTCCACTTACGTAATTCCCCATTTTCAATTCTCAATTCTCAATTCTCAATTCTCAATTCTCAATTCTCAATTCTCAATTCTCAATTCTCAATTCTCAATTAGCAGTAATTCTCAATTAGCAGTAATTCTCAATTATTCCCCCACTAACCAACCGACCCATTAACCACCCGTTCCCGCCGCCTCACCCCATAATCCCCGCGGCATCCCGCCCGCATCTATATGCCGGGATGAAAGGGAACAGGATAAATTAAGTTTTACTAAAATAATTCTTGACAAACCCCCGCCTCCGATAATACTGGCGTCATCCCAAGGGGAAATATCAAACACGGAGGCTCTTATGAAAGCCACAGTAAAGGTAATGCTGCCGGGCTACACGGGAAATATGAATGATATCACATTCTATTTCAACCGCAAGCTCAACTGCATGGTCGCACGCAAGAAAGTGATGCCAAAGTTCGTTCCATCACACGAACCAATGCAACAGATCTTCGCATTTGCGCGTAGAATCGGTCTTTCGGAAGCTTACAAGCAGGATTGTAATCTCTACATCGACCGCTACAACCAAAAAAACCGCAAACATCATCGGGCGCACAGCTCCTGGCCCAGCATTTTCGCCAAGCTAATGTTTGCCCAGCTTATCGCAAAACCAGATCTCGATCTGACCACGCTCACCCGTGACGCCGCGATCGCTCAAAACCTTCCCTGCCGCAGCATCGCCGCTTCGATCCAAGCCGGTTTGCTGGAAAAGGTGAGGGATGGGGAGATGCTGACTAATCCAATATAAACTCGATTCATTTGAGTGTGACGCGGGCAGGGATCCTGTCCACGTCACACTTATACTGTAAAAACGATGATATCCCAATACCGAGCCAAACATCAATAGTGGATACATCAATATCATCTAAGCTCAAACAAAGAGCGAGGGAAAATGTGCCCATCTCGTAACACAATCTATACTCTACTCTGGACAATGACTGTGGTAGCGTTATCATTCCTTTTTACCGGCTGTGATAGGACATCAGACGTGGAAAAGGGATCTCTTACCGGAAAGGTAATCCTGGTAAACGACACTGATGACCCCTCTCTCGATCCGGTCGATTTTTCTGGAGTTACGGTTGCTCTTTATCCTCTTGCGATATTAGATACTACGATCGTGAGAATTAACAACACATTTCCGGACACAGGAATTCAGATTTCTCAAATGACGGAATTTGACCATCGTCTGCAAAACCCGATGGCTATAACGAGCACAGGTGCAGATGGGAAATTTCTGATTAAGAAAATCCCGGTGGGGGCGTACAATGTTGTTTTTCTAAAGGAAGGTTGGTCTATCAAATACTTATTTTCGGTTGGAATAGTTCAAAATGATTTGGTAGATGTGTCCGAGAATCAAATCAAGCCGGCTGTATATTTTTCAGGATATGTCAGCGAATCAGTTACATTCAAAGCAGATAAAGTATATATAGTGACGGGAACTACTTCGTTTATCGCGCCTGTAACCATAGAATCGGGGACTCAAATATATGTTTCTCCGGACGAATCAATTAGGTTCCATGAAAATATGCAAATTAGTGGTGGGACAGGCGCCAATTTATATTGGAAAATGGGATCTGCGCATAATTTGTACACCAATTCTGCGACTGTCATAGACTCTAACTTATACTTTACTGCTTTATCTATGTATGCAGGTAACATAAACCTTAATCATGGGCTTATTAGGCACGTTAGAGATGGTGTGAACTTTTTTTCAAATGGATCTTCTGCCTCCATGATGGACATCAAACATTTTAGCTCAGGCTTCTCGTTTAACAATTGCGGAGGGTCTGCTACCCGTATAAGTGCCAGATATGGCAGTTTGAAGGCAATACAAATTCTTAGCCCGACAGATTCTTTGACGGTCTCGCACAGCATTTTATATAAAACCCATGATGGTATATCAGCTTATACAGCCGGGAGAGCTCTGATAACCGACAACTATTTTCATATCAACTACAATGCGATTCGAGCTGAGAATAACAATGGCACGATATCCCATAATGAATTCAATTTAAACCAGTTTGACATCAATCTATATTCTTCATCCTACACAATATCAAACAACAACTTTTATTACACAAAAGATACAACGATAGCCCCAAGAGGATTTGTCTTGGTTTCGCGCAACAATTTCTACAGAACAGGTAAGTACTTTGTATCGATAAGAAAACTTGGTGGCACTGTCTTTAGCTGGGTATATGCCAATGTAGATGCAAAATACAATTACTGGGCAGTAGCAGATATTGATTTGTATATCTACGATGCACTCGACAACGCTCAATTCCCAGAATATCCCTGCCCGTTTTCCGTTATTTATCTTCCGAAACTCAACACAAAAAATCCATTTGCCGGGATTCGTAGATAGATTCTGCACACAAAAAATGAATTTGCAAATCAAGATAGCACAACAGTGTCTCGTCAAGCATTCCATGTCGTAAAAAAACACATCGTCATTCCAGCGAAGGCTGGAACTGGATTCCAGTTCCAGCCTTCGCTGGAATGACACGCTGGAATGACAAACGCACAGGCAAGCTTGACTTGACAATAGTGCATAATTATCATATTACGCCTCACCAACAAGGAGATCATAATGAATAGCTATTATAGTAAGATAGATTCGGAAAGGTTTGGATTTAAAATCGCAAAGTTCGGCAATGATGTTGATAACGCAATCGATGTTGTGGATGAGCTTAAGCGGGACGGATTTAGACTGATTATTGCAAGGACGGAGTTTACAAATCTTAGCTTGATTAATACTCTTGAAAAAATTGGCTTTGTTTATAAGGATGCTCAGCTAACGTTTGGCTACGATATGAAAAGAGAATTACCTCTCCGATTAACAAGCACGGTCATGATGCACCCATATCGAGATGCATTCCAAGATAGACTAATTCAAATCACGGAGAACTCGTTTCAAGAATATGGGCATTATTTTGCGGATGAGAGGCTGGATAGACATAGTTGTAGGCAGATTTATATTGACTGGGTTTATCGTTGTTGCACTGATAAGCTCGTATCCGATCATATGATAGTTGCCGTATTGGACGAAGAACCAATAGGATATTTAGCGCTAAAAACAGTAAAGGAGAATGAGCAATTTCATTTAGCCGGTATTATTGGAGCTGTGTCCTCCAAACATCGCCATTTAGGTGTTTTTCGGATGATAAATATCGAGAGTCTGTATTTATCAAATAGTCTTGGAGCAGCGCATTATGAAGGAAATGTTCATTTGACAAATTTCCCGGTAATGAAGACGTACACCAGCTTATCATATCGGATTATCCGGTCTGAGATAACCTTACACTTATGGTTGGACTAAATTATGAATCACTATCGGGAGCAGATTCAGATCATTGGATACGTGATTTCCAAGGTATTCAGCTACATAACATGTTCTCGAGGAGTGAGCTAAAGTGCCAAACCTAATATCTGTGGTAATTCCATTATACAATACAAGAGATTGCTTAGAGATGCTATATTCAAGGCTTTTAGAATCTTTAAATGAGACTCTCGCAGACTTTGAAATAATATTCGTAGATGACAACAGCCCTCAAGCAGATCACATTTTAATCAGCAAGATATCCAAAAAAGACGAACGGGTAAAACTGGTCAAACTCTCTCGCAATTTTGGGCAGCAAGCTGCGATTTCTTGTGGAATTAGCTATGCAAAAGGGGATTGGGTTGTGGTGATGGACGCCGACCTTCAGGATCGACCAGAGGAAATATCAAGCCTATATCAAAAGGCTCTCGAGGGCTATGACATAGTATTCACGGAGGTCAATAGCCGGAGAGACAATATTATTAAAAAGCTATATTCCAAAGCATTCCATACACTGTTTGCATATCTTACCGGCAGCATGGCAAATTATGGAATGAGGAATTTTGGAATTTACAGCCGCAAAGTGGTTGATGCCTTCTTGACGCTTGAGGAGCAATTCAGAGGTTTTGCCCTACTTGTGAGGTGGCTTGGTTTCAACAGTGCAACGATTCAAATTCAACATGATAAAAGGGAGACGGGCAAATCCTCCTATGATTTCTCAACAGGCTTAAGCCTGGCTTTGGATTCCTGGGTAACGTTTTCGGATAAACCACTGAGAATCACTGTGTCGGCTGGTTTTTTAATATCGTTGATTTCGTTCATGATAGGCTTATTTTATTTACTAAGAGCTTTGTTAGGGTATCGGGTTGTGCTTGGCTGGACAAGTCTTATCCTTTCAGTGTGGTTTCTTAGCGGCTTTACTGTTTTTTGTATAGGTTTGATAGGTCTTTACATTGGTAAGGTGTTTAAAGAGACAAAGAAGAGACCTCACTATCTAATCGATTACACGGAGAATTTGCCATGAAGCATTTATATATATTTGGCACAATCTTGTTCACTGTGTATGGGCAAATGATCATCAAATGGAGAATGAGTTATTACGGAGAATCTCCTGTTGCGTTTCAAAGCAAGGTCACATTTCTGTTAAACTGCTTGGCGGATCCGTATATAATTAGTGGGTTTGCAGCAGCTTTTATGGCGTCACTTTTTTGGATGTCTGCCGTATCAGTATTTCCTTTAAGTTATGCATATCCATTTATGGGGTTAAATTTTGTGATTGTCCTTTTCTTATCGGCGTCTCTATTTAAGGAGAAAATCTCAGTTCCTACTATTTTGGGGACACTGCTGATCGTCGCGGGAATTGCGCTTCTGAGTATGAAAAAGTGAAAACTATGATACCCTTTAACAAACCATACTTGTCCACAAACGAAGAACAATACGTGCTTGATGCTTTGAAGTCTGGAAGAATATGTGGCAATAATCAATACGCACAAAAAGTCTTCGGGCACTTGGAGCAAAAACACGGGCTGGAGAATTCTTTCCTGGTTCCGTCAGGCACATCCGCATTAGAAATGGGAGCTATTCTCGCTGATTTGGGTCCTGGTGATGAAGTGATTCTACCTTCATATACTTTTAGCTCGACTGCAAATGCAGTAGTTCTTACCGGAGCAAAGCCGGTATTTTGCGAGATTGATCCGGGCACGATGAATGCCGATGTAGGGCATGCGGCTTCACTTGTTTCAGAGCGGACGAAGATGCTCTTGCCCATAGATTATGCCGGTATTCCATGCGACCTTGATGGCTTTTTATCCCTTGCTGAAATACATAATCTCTCTTTGATGGTGGATGCCGCTCAGTCTTACGGAAGTTATTACAAAGGGCAGGCTTGTGGCAGCATGGGGGATTTGGCTGCATTCAGTTTTCATGAAACAAAGAATATTAGTTGTGGCGAAGGCGGTGCCTTGATCGTGAACAATCCCGAGTGGATTGAACGGGCTCATTTTTTACAGGAAAAAGGGACGGATCGCAGATTGGTGCTTTATGGTCAAAAAACAAAATATCACTGGGTGGATAAGGGATCAAGCTATTTGCTTTCTGACATCCTGGCAGCGTTGTTGTTGTCCCAATTGGAGAGCGAAGACATCATTCATGGTTTACGCAGGAAGGTAGCGGATGCTTATTTTGAGTTATACAAACCTTATCGGGATTGGGATTTGATCAGCTTTACACCCTATGATAAATTTGAACAGGTGAACAACCATGCCTTTTGGGTTATATTTGACACAGAGCAGAAAAAAGAAGATTTTATCATGAGCCTCAAGGCAATGAATATCCATGCCTACATAGGCTACCTACCCCTGCATTCATCCCCAATGGGAATCAAATTGGGCAATGACATAAATGATCTTCCTATTACCCAAGATGTTGCATCCAGGATTGTGAGGCTGCCTATGTATGCCAGTCTCGCAAATGAAGGTCTGGATTACTGCCTTGAAAAAATGCAGAATGTAATGAAACAAATCTATGGAGAATGATGACCAAGCAAAGAGTGCATGAGCTGAAAAACAGACTCTCAAAACATCTTGGTGAGTATTCTCAGAGCGTCGAATTCGAAATGTTTTTTTCGGCTCTAATAGACTTTAATCCCTACAATTCGACGGAAGAAATCTTACAGTGGTTGAAAGAACTTAACAATACCCAATATTTTAGTGTTGAAGAGATTTCTTTTTCGGAATTACAACAATGGCATTTTGATAACATAACAGGAGATTTAAAACACAATAGAGGGAAATTCTTTAGCATAAGAGGTTTTCAGGTTTTTAATAGCTGGTCAGGAGAATTGCTTTGGGATCAACCAATCATCGACCAACCTGAGATCGGTGTCTTGGGCATCCTGTGTAAGAAAATGGATGGTGTCTTGTATTTTCTGATGCAAGCAAAAGCAGAACCGGGAAATATCAATACATATCAGATTTCACCAACTGTTCAAGCGACACGTAGTAATTACATGCAAGCGCATGGAGGTCTCAGCACCAGATATTTGGAGTATTTTAACGGTGTGGCACCGGTCAAGATTATATTTTATCAATATCAATCGGAACAAGGTGCAAGGTTCATGGAAAAAAGGAACCGGAATATCATTGTTTATGACGAATCCAGCTCTCTGATCGAGCTTAGTGAAAATCACAGATGGCTAACCATGGGGCAGATCAAGAGCATGATGGAACATGATAATACGGTGAATATGGACTGCCGGTCGGTGATTTCGCAGATCAGGTATTGGAATGAAGAGAATGTTCTTGATACTGAGAAGTTGCTTTGCATATTGAACGACTATCGGGACGTGATCAGCCGAAGCGACTTTTGGTTGAAGTCTGTGTCCCAGTCTTTTGCAATTCACAAATCAGACAATGAACTTAACGAGATTAAAAAAAAACTGGACTGGAAGCGGTTTTTTTGTTTTATGAGCAAAAAACCAATCTCTCTTAACGAGGTCAAGCATTGGAATATTGGAGATAAGACAATTGAACATATCTCTGCCAAATACTTCCAGGTTTTGGCTGTACGTATCAAGGCAAGCAATCGAGAGGTCGATGGTTGGGATCAACCCATTATGAGTCAGCGTCATAATGGAGTGATCGGTATACTTGCTACGGATATCGGTGGAGAGATTCGTTTCTTGGTGCAGATGAAGATTGAACCTGGATTATACGATCTGGTTGAGCTGGCTCCGACCGTTCAGTGTATAGAGCAGAATTATGATTCTGACCCCAAGCCGAATTTCTTAGAGGCTTTTAGACGCGGACCGTTTATCTATGGGGCAAAACAATCTGAGGAAGGTGGCAGATTTTACCGCGAATGCAGTAGTAACATCATAAAAGTGATCGACAGTGTTGATATCTCAGATGATCAGAACTATCTCTGGATATCGTTGAAACATTTGAAAGAACTGGTTCAGACGCAACAAATGCTAAACGTGGAACTGAGAAGCCTGTTAGCATATTTCTAATAAGGACATCGATGAAGAAGATAAGATTTGGAGTGATTGGCTGCGGGTATCAGACTACCAAGAACATGGCGCCTGCCATGGCAAAATGTTCATCAGTCAATATTCACGGTTTTTATGATCTTGACTCCGGCAAAGCCGAAGAGATGGCAAAAAAATATGGTACGAGATCATACAACCACATCGAAGAGCTACTGAGTGATACTGAAATAGATGCCATATATATTGCCACCCCGGTTTCCTCACATACAGAATTATCACTATTAGCAGCCGGTTATGATAAGCATGTTCTCTGTGAAAAACCGTTGGCATTAAACGACTCAGAAGCACAGAAAGTATCAGCACTTTTTAAGGAACTGAACTTGGTTTTGCTCGAGGGTTTCATGTATCAATACCACACACAGCATCAGTTTGTAAGAGAAATGATAGCCAAAGGGGAAATTGGGGTTCCGATTGTGTTTTATGCATGGCTTGGGTTTCCGCCCTTTCCTGCCACGGATTTTCGCATGATCAAGGAAATGGGTGGAGGCGCTTCATTAGACGCAGGATGCTATGTGAAACATGCAGCCGAGATGTTTTTTGGGCGTGCCCCTATCGATACTAATAGTGTAGTAGCTGATGATGAATCCGGACTGGATATACACGGGTCGGTGCTCATGGATTTTGGCATGGGGCAAAGCGCCATTCTGAGTTATGGTATGGATAACTCGTATAAAAACTCATATTCAGTTTGGGGTACCAAGGGAGAGATTACTCTTTGCCGGGCGTTTTCGATCCCAGAATATGAGATTCCGATTTGTCGTGTTGTAAATCAGGGGTTAGTAAGGGAGTATCAGCTAAAACCATGCAATCATTTTGTAGTGGAATTGGATCAGTTCACACAGATGATAGCAGATAAAGTATATTAACGCTCCAAGATGTTGTTCAAGTTTGGAGAATTTAAGATCAGTACAAACTACTAAAAGCGCCGTAGGATGTTCATTAGAAAAACATTATGGATAATTTTAAGAAAGTGACTGCCTGGCTTTCAGAAGGCATGCCACTGAATGCAAAACTGACGCACGCCCGTAGATACGTGATGCTACTTGTTTGGCTACTGCCAGTGGTTGGGTATATATACAAGGCTCTGATCAACACATTGCACTTGAAACGTAGCGGTGATGAGGGTTTTTTTCTGAAAGAGCTTGGCAGGTTTCAGCAGGATGGGATGTGGACGTCCTTTTCTGATGGTATTTCCCATCTACATGTCTTGCTCGTCAATTTTTTAAGCTACTTTGTGGGACAGCCATTATTAGCCGGGCGAATACTCAGTTTGCTGCTACTTCCTTTAGGATTTCTGATCGGTGTCTGGATTATAAGAAATCTCAGATTATCGCACGCAGTGGAGGTGTTGACCTTGGCAACGCTTGCTTATGTTCTGGTATTCAGCCAGTCAGGAAAAATGTTTTACCGTTTTCTGAGTGATCCGCTGATGATCGTGATTGCCTTGGGATCTATACTATACATTCAGCGGTATTGCACGGAATACCGAATTAAGTATTTGATTAGCGCTGCCATACTTGCCGGGATGATGTTTTGGGTGCGGTCTTTTGCTCTGTTAATTTTTGGTGGAATGTTCGCTTTCTTCCTTTACTTATTCATTTTCCATAAACCAAGAGTAAAACACTTTTCTGCGATGCTATTGTTTATAACTATTGCCTCAAGCACTGCACTAATCGTCCAAATCCCCAGTATCCATAACAAGGGCAGGATTTCTTTTGAAGATAAGAGCGGCGATGGGGACTGGAACGAACGTAATTGGATCACAAGGATAGACAGAAAAAGCAATGGTGGTGTATTTTCCTACTTAAGGGTTACATGGGATAGGGTCGAACAATTCAAGCAAGAATACGGTGAACATAGCATTCCGAGATCGTTATCGGAGAGATTTGCCAGGGATCCGAAGTTTATGGTTGATAGCTTTGTTTCCAATATGGTTGTGAGGATACCGTATGTATTGTTGATCAGCATCGGATTTTACTTTTTGTTGTTGCTTGATTTGATTAGACGACCCAAGTGGTTGTTTTGGGATTTACAGAGCTCTTTCAAGCTGCTTTTGTTATCTGTTTTTGTTAGTGTTAGCTTGGGTCTTTCGCTGATCATTGTAAACTACATCGAGCATAGATGGCTCTTTGCGGCAGTATTTTGCGCCCTGATATTGTCATCGATGCACTTGGATAGATCTGTGATGAGAAGATACCGCAAGTATTTGATTGGCAGTCAATGGATTTTTCTATTGTTGACCGGTGCTGCAGAATTGATCGGGTTAATCATAATTTGATAGTGCTGTTTTAGTTGATAATCGCAACCAATTAATGGCGTTAGGGTGTTCCGGTTACTGCCAAAAGTTATTTACAAATAGATTGGCTTGCAAAAACATTGCTTTGAGCCAAATTACGCCTACGGCTCGCGAGTATATATTCCATTTTCGCTTTATGCAGCATTTATTTATAACAAAGATTGCGGCGACAAGACCTTGTAATTTACATTTTTAGGAGCAAAAGTGATATCGGTATTTGGATGTAAAACAGGAAATGAAGAGATTGCCCTGGTCACAGAGGTACTTAGATCCCAATGGCTGGGCTTGGGCAGGTACGTCGAAGAATTTGAAAGCGAATTTGCCAAGTATAGGAACCTTGATAGCTTTGTGATGGTGGATAGTGGTTCCAATGCCTTGTATATGGCGATAAAACTCTTGGATTTGCCACCTGGGTCCGAGATCATACTGCCCTCTTTCACATGGGTATCCTGTGCACAAGCAATACTTCTGGCGGGACATAATCCAGTCTTTGCCGATGTGGAAATTGAGAGCAACAACATCACTGCTGATCTGATTAAGCCGCACATCACCCCAAAAACTGCTGCTGTGATGGTGGTTCATTTTGCTGGTAAGCCAGTGGATATGGATCCCATTTTAGCCTTAGGTATTCCCATAATCGAGGATGTCGCCCATGCAGTATCCTCAAGCTATAAAGGGAGGACCTGCGGGAGTATCGGAGACGTCGCGATTTTCAGCTTCGACGCAGTGAAGAACTTAACGGCTGGAGAAGGCGGCGGCGTAGCGATGAAAAATCCCGACCTGAAAGCCAGAGCAATGCAATTAAGATATTGTGGGATCGGCAAATCAGGTTTTGAGGCTGCTTCTTCCGGAGCTTCTCAAAAAAACAGATGGTGGGAGTATCACATTCAGGAACCTTTTATTAAAATGCTGCCCAACAACATAACTGCCGCCGTTGCTTTGGCTCAACTGCGCAAGATCGATGACCTACAGGAAACGCGAAAAGTGTGTTTCGATCAATATCAATGCGAGCTAAAAAATGTAGGAGATATCTTATGTCCGCCAGATCCCGCATCTTATGAGGAACACTCCTACTTCACTTATGTAATCAGGACAGCCAAACGTGATTCCCTCGCCAGATTTCTTCTGGATAAAGGGATTTATACGACGCTGCGCTATCATCCTCTTCATCTAAATCGCATATATGGCAGCCATGTGAGGTTGCCCAACTCTGAACTGCTCAATGAAACTGCACTAAGCATTCCCCTGCATCCCAATCTCAGCGAAAGTGATATGGATTACATCATCTCAAGCATCAAGGAATTTTATGGAACAAACCACGTATAAGATAAAGAAGAACAGACGAATAGTTACTAAGAACAGGCACGATCAGATCAACGGATATCTGGTGCCGATAATTGATATCGGGGACGAGTTTATTTCTCCCGAACAGTTTCCACGGCAAGTATATCTTACAGTTGTAGATCCAGGCGAGATCAAGGGTCCGCACTTCCATAAAGAGCGCTATGCCATGTACACTTGTATCAAAGGCAATATCAAGATCGTTCTTAAACTTGAAGACAAATATGAAGTCCTTTTTTCCGGCGAAGATCACGATTATGCCACTTTATGGATCCCTGCCGGGATACCGACCGCGGTGATAAATATGGATATGGATAATCCGAGTTTCATATTAAACACTCCCAATCCCTCATTTCTCGAAACCCCCTTTGATGATCATAACGTGGAGTTTGATCCCTCAGTTCTAAATAACGATGCATGAATTTGGCTTCGACTGAGATTCAAGCCCCAATAATAACTAAAAAAGTAGAGGAAGTATTATGAAAGGTATAATTTTAGCCGGTGGTGCAGGAACACGGCTTCACCCCCTGACGATCGCCGTAAGCAAGCAACTGATGCCAATATATGACAAGCCGATGATCTATTATCCGCTTTCAGTGCTTATGTTGGCGGGAATACAGGACGTTTTGATTATCACCACTTTGGAAGACCAGTCCGGTTTTAAAAAACTGTTCGGGGATGGAAGCCAATTGGGGATGAGAATTGAATATGCCGTGCAGCATGTTCCCAACGGACTTGCTCAGGCATTTGTAATCGGTGCTGATTTTATAGGAAAAGACAAGGTGTGCCTTATTCTTGGGGATAACATCTTCTACGGTTCAGACCTGCAATTGAAGGTAATGGGATGCACTGATCCAACAGGCGCAATAATCACAGCTTATCCGGTCAATGATCCAGAAAGATTTGGGATAGTTGAATTTGATGAAGAATTTCGGGTAATCAGCATTGAAGAAAAACCCATGTATCCCAAATCGAAGTATGCAGTCCCGGGATTGTATTTCTATGATAATAGTGTATTAAACATTGCCAGAGAAATAAAACCTTCTGCCAGAGGCGAATATGAGATCACAGATGTGAACCGGGTTTATCTCGAACAAGGTAAGCTAAGTGTTTTGCCATTGGGAAGGGGTATTGCCTGGCTGGATACGGGAACCTTTGAAACGCTTGTGCAAGCTTCGCAATTTGTGGAAATCATTGAACAAAGACAGGGATTCAAGATCAGTTGCATTGAGGAGATTGCTTACAGAAAAGGATTTATCGATGATGAGCAGCTAATTAGATTAGCCGAACCGATCAGAAAAAGCGGATATGGGGAATATTTAATCAGCTTGCTGAAACGAGAGTTTTGATCTGGACAAGCCTGTGAAATTAGCTGTAATGCAACCTTATTTTCTTCCCTATCTGGGTGCATATCAGCATGTTTATGCCGTGGACAAATACATCATTTACGGGAGTGTGAACTTTAGAAATAATGGATGGTTCAATCGGAACCGCCTAATGGAAAAAAATAAGGGACCACGATATTTCAATATCCCAATGATTGAAAGTAGCTTTCTTAAGACATTTAGAGATATAGAAGTTGACCCGTCACAGAGGTGGCGGGTAAAGCTATTGAGAACTATCGAGCTAAATTACAATAAATGCGATTATTACGCTGTGACATTTGATTTGATCCGGGGAATAGTGCTGTGTGATTTGGTTCATCTGGATGAGTTTAATGCCAATTCGATGATCATGGTAAGCAAACATTTGGATATAAATACCCAGATAGTATTGGATCGTGGAAACTATGCGGCTATCGAAACGGAATTAGGAAGCAAATTTGATGAAACGATTGAATCGGGAGATATCGTAAGCCATGATCTCGATAAAAAAACTGCCCGAATTATCGAAATCTGCAAACAAGAACAAGCCGCTACTTATGTCAATCCGATTGGTGGTCAGGCTCTTTATTCAAAGAGTGTATTCAAAGCTAATGGAATTGAATTGTTGTTCTTGAAAACCAGAGAGATACGCTACAAACAGATGTATGATTCTTTTGAGCCCAATCTGTCCATACTCGATGTTTTGATGAACTGCGGAAAGGATCAAACAAAAGAACTAATCAAGGAATATGATTTAGTGTGACAACAATACATCAATCCATCGGCGGGTATTTTGAGTTAGAGCTCCAAGAGGGGAACCAATTTCACCCTGATGCCATAGGGCTGAATAGCGCTCGAAATGCTTTGAGACTGATCCTAACTGATCGGAATATTAAAAAGATCTATATCCCTTTCTATACCTGCTCGGTGATATTAGATCCGATAATAAGTAGCGGGTGCAGTTATGAGTTTTATCAGCTTGACCGGGATTTCTTGCCAGATATCAGATTTGACGACATGGACGCGGGGTCTTTTTTTCTCTACACAAACTATTTTGGCTTGTGTGATAAGCAGGCTATGGAAATCTCAAAAGTATGTCCGAATCTGATAGTTGATAATTCCCAGGCTTTTTTTTCCCGTCCGATAAATGATGTGCCAACCTTCTATTCCCCCAGGAAGTATTTTGGAGTCCCGGATGGGGCATACTTATACCCGGGTTCGATTGATGGCATTGACATACAGTCCATGCAATATTGCCACTCACATGCTCGATGCTCCCATCTGTTGAAAAGGATCGATTTGTCGCCTGAAGATGGGTATGGAGATTTTAAGGATTGCGAAAAGCTGATTTCAAGCGATGCCGTTTGTTTGATGTCAAAGTTGTCGAGGAGGATTCTTGGCGGTATTGATTACAATTTGATCAGCCAGCGTAGGAGAAGTAACTACCAAACACTGCACAAAGAACTGGGCTTTCTCAATGAGCTTGAACTTGCCAATATCGATATAGCCGATTCAGCTCCATTGATCTATCCATTGTTGCTGAAAAACACCGGGTTCAAGGAAAGGTTAATCAGAGATAAAATATACATAGCAACGTATTGGGATAACGTTTATCAGTGGACCGCCTCTGATTCATGGGAATGGTATTTAACGGATAATCTCATAGCCCTGCCCATCGATCAACGCTATAATGAGTCCCAGATGAAAGTAATAATTGAGAAGGTACTCACCTTCCATGCCGATGATAATATGGAAAAACTAAGCGGAACAAATAATTGAAAACCGCACCAGTGTTTATTGGAACCCTAAACAGGTCGGACCATTTCAAGCAAGCCGTGGAGAGCTTAAAGCAGAATCAATTAGCCCAAGATACTCATCTATTTATTGGTTTGGATTATCCATCCAAGGATGAACACTATTCTGGGTACAATCAAACATTGGATTATCTTGAGAATATCAAAGGATTCAAAGAAGTTACCGTATTCAAAAGATCGACCAACATGGGCGCAGCAAAGAACTTCAAAGATGGGCAGGACAATGTCCTACAGCTATATGACCGGATAATTATTTCCGAGGATGACAACTATTTCTCTCCGACCTTTTTGGCATACATGAACGCAGGATTGGATAAGTTTGAATCTGATAGAAGGATATTCGGTATTTGCGGGCACAACTATCCAATCTCTTTTGAAAGTAAGTACTCTGGAAACTACTATGCTTGGCAGGGTGCATCAGTTTGGGGTTTTGGAACATGGCGAGATAGATATCAATCGCTGAATTATACTATTAACGACCTATGCGCTTATTTGAGGAAGCCGGTAAACGTCATCCGCGCATATAGGATAGCACCGCATTATATCGCAAGTATGCTCGGCAAAGTTCAATCTAAGGCTGATTTTGATCCGTTTTCAGATGCTGTTATTAACCTGTATTTGAGAAATCACAACCAGTATTGCATCTTTCCCACCTTATCCAAAGTAAGGAATTTCGGACATGATGGAACTGGGCTTCGCAGCGGCATTATTCAGGGGGATAATCCCTTTGTGACACAAGCAATTGATGATGCAACCAGCTTTGAGTTTCAGTCCAATACAGAGGAGTTATTTGAGAATCCAGCCATAAATAGAATGCTGTTTCGTTATTTTTATCGGGGACCTATGCAAAGCCTAAAAACCCTATGGGCGTTATTGAAGTATTATATTGGAAACAGAGCTTGTGTTCGGAAAACTTAGTTTCTCCCCCAAAAAATGCAAATTTGATTACGCAAACAAACGGACGATAAACCGGCAGAATTTATATGTCTAACCGATTGATAATCAACAACAGCATAATCCTCTATATCCGGATGCTTGTATCTACATTCATCGGAATTTTTATGTCCCGATATGTTCTGAGAGCTCTTGGCGTATCGGACTATGGACTGTATAATGTAGTCGGCGGGATTGTTACCTTAATGGCATTTATAAATACGGTAATGGTATCAACGACTTACAGGTACATTGCACATGAAACCGGCAAACCGGATGGCAACGTAAACAAGATATTCAACGTAAGTCTTACGATACACATTGTAATATCATTAGTAGTTGTTCTGGTGGCATATAGCATTGGCTTGTTTTACATTGTGAACTATCTGAATGTTCCTGAGGGGAAGCTTTCTGATGCAGTCTTTGTATATTGTTTTTCCTTGTTAAATATAGTATGTGTAATCTTGGGAACGCCTTTCCAGGGATTACTGATATCTAAGGAGAAGTTTTCGATAACGGTGCCGATCGAACTTTCCACAAAGTTCATCAACCTTGGCTTGGTAATACTCCTGAATTTTTTGCCTGGCGACAAACTGCGGATTTATGCAATATTCGTCACTATGGTGCATCTTTTAAATCCTGTTTTGTATGTACTATACTGTTTCCGTAAATACTATCAGGAAGTTAAGTGGAAATTTCAGAAAGAGTTTGGTGTTTATCGGGGCATGATTCGTTTTTCTGGCTGGATAATGTTTGGAGCTGCGGCTTCAGCCGGAGAGCATCAAGGCTCAGCGTTGATCATCAATCGGTTTTTTGGCACAACTATGAATGCAAGTTTCGGAGTCGCCAACCAGGTGGGATCAATGGCCAGGATGTTTACTCATGGTTTAAGCCATGCCGTGGTTCCCCAGATTACCAAGAGCCACAGTGCGGGAGATCATCCCAGATCAGAACAGCTTGTGATGTTGGCATCTAAATACTCTTTTTTTTTACTACTTATTCCTGCGCTTCCGATTCTACTGGAGACAAACTATATTCTGGGAGTATGGCTGACAATTGTGCCTCCCTATACTAGTATTTTTATACAAATGATGTTGATCAAGGAATTGATTCAGTCATCTAAAGCGGGGTTACCAGCCTTGATCCAAGCTTCCGGAAACATCAAGTGGTTTCAGATTATTACAAGTGCTACATCCCTGATGGTATTACCGATTTCCTTTATCGCGTTTATGCTAAATAAACCACCCTACTTTATTTCACTTATATTTACTATTACTTCGTTTGTGACATTTGTCACCACCCTGATTTTGATGAGAGTGATCCTGGATTACGATGTTCCCTTGTATCTAAAACGGTGTTTTTCAAGAATGCTGGTGGTCACGCTGTGCATGCTGCCTCTCTTAGCGATAAACAAACTGCTTGTTAGTGGAGCTTCCAGATTTTTTATTACTTTGGTTGCCTCGGAAATCTGGTTGGTTTTCATGGTGTACTTAATTGGCATGGAAAGGGATGAACGCACTGGAATGCGCAAATACCTTCTTTCAATCTCACAGACAATCAAAATCCGGATCGGTGTTGGCAACAGATGAACAACATCAACGCCTTAAGGGGAGGAGTATGAAGATTCTTTGGATCACTAATGTCATGTTTCCTGATGTCTGCCGATATATGGGAATTTCTCAGCCTATCTCCGGCGGTTGGCTATTTGCTCGAGCAAAGCAACTGGCTCAAATCAATGATATTACACTTTCCGTAGCCACGGTCTATAAAGGGAGACATCTTATTGAATTGGAGATTGAAAATATCCATTACTACTTGTTACCGGTACGAAGAATGGATACTTATCAGAAAAGTCTGGAACAATTTTGGGGCGATATTTGCAGGAGTTTTCAGCCGGATATCGTGCATATCAATGGAACCGAATATCCATTTGGACTGGCTTGCATGAGAGCTTACAGGGACACCAAGTACGTAGTTTCTATCCAGGGACTGGTGTCTGTGATCGCCAGATACTATTTTGGCGGTATAAGCGTCCGGGAGATCCTTATGACTACTAATCCGGTTGAGCTACTATCAGGGAGATCGATGTTTTCTGGAAAGCGGAATATGGGCAAGCGAGGAAAATACGAAACAGAGTGTATCCTGCGAGCGGATCTAATCAGTGGAAGGACAACCTGGGATCTGGCTCACGTTCGGTCGATAAGTCCACAAGTTCAATATCATTACTGCAGCCGGACTCTTAGGGATATTTTTTACGAGTCCCCCAAGTGGAGTATCGAAAAGAAGAAACGCTATTCGATCTTTCTCAGTAAAGGCACTTCACCCTTCAAGGGTCTGCATATTGCTATCAAAGCTGCGGCAATTCTCAAAGCGGAGTATCCTGAGATCATTATCCGTATTGCGGGAAAGGATATGTTGAAACGTAGCAGTTGGAAAGATAAACTGAAGTTTAATGGCTATCAAAGATACATACTGAAGCTTGTGAAAGAATTGAAGCTGTTTAACAATATACAATTTACTGGGCCTTTGAGTGAACAGCAGGTAGCCATGGAACTGTTAGACTCGCATATATTTGTTTGTCCCTCATCGATTGAAAACAGCTCGAACTCCATTGCTGAGGCTCAGATTCTCGGCGTTCCCACCGTTGCTTCCGATGTAGGGGGTAACATGGATATGGTGGAACATGGCATCAGCGGTTTCATTTATCGCTTTGAGGAAGTTGAATTGTTGGCTCATTACATCAAGCTAATATTCGATAATGACAATATTGCAATCATGCTATCTGCTCATGCTATAAAGGCTGCC
This sequence comes from Candidatus Cloacimonadaceae bacterium, assembly GCA_030693415.1. Classification (NCBI taxonomy): domain Bacteria; kingdom Pseudomonadati; phylum Candidatus Cloacimonadota; class Cloacimonadia (SeqCode); order Cloacimonadales (SeqCode); family Cloacimonadaceae (SeqCode); species Cloacimonadaceae bacterium (SeqCode). The sequence continues at coordinate 23,875 of JAUYAR010000179.1, forward strand.
GAAATGAGACATGACCGCCAAAACAACCTGATCGCGGATAATGAAATGTATAAAATGATTAATAATGGGGACGCTTGATGCTACGTGTGAAACCTGATTATAGGTTGTGTTTTATGGACAAGAGATCATTGCTATTTTGGGATTTGGTAAACTGCTGGACTTTACGGGCTTAGTATGAGACTGCGAGATATCGAGATTATCATTGTTTGTGTTTTTCTCTTGCTAACCATAGCAGAATTCATCCAGGTTGCCGTCCAGTTTAGGTTGTTTGGTCCGAATTTATTGCACTATCGGATCTGGCAGTACTTAGTTGTGATTGTTATTTTGTTAAACAACCCGAAGGCGTTTACCACCAAATCCATGCGAATTATGTATCTATACATGGCAATCTATTTTCTTTTGGCAGCGGTAGGGCATTACGTATCAGAAAGATATGAAATCGTTGGTACCAGCACCCTCAGTGTGCTGCCCATATCGCTTGGTGTAGTTATCCTGATGAAGGAGCACTATTTTCGCCCAGAGAAACTTCAAGATTTGCGTCTTGTAATTAGGTTTGCATGGTTGGCATACATACTTGCGTGTATTACAAGCTTGGTAGTAATATTTCTATATCCTGCCTCAGTTCGAGGAACTGAGGCAGGATTCTTCAGGGAAGAAGCGAGATCATACCGGGGTTTTGGATTGGGAGGTTATGGATTCTTTTCATCCTTACCATTCTTAATCCCAATTCTATTTTACCAGTTTAAACACAGTCTTCAGGAGAATTGGCGTAAGTCCGTGTATTTGGCGGCTTTGATCGGCTTGTTTTTGTTCACGGTGTATAAGGGTGTCATAGTAGCTCCCTTTCTGCTCGCAGTATTCGCACTGATATTTTCTCAGTTGGGGAGAAGAAGATTTAAAGCCAATATAATTGTTTTTATCATCTTGGTGATTGTGTACGTTTTACTACCTAACCAGATAATCGGAGGTGCGTTTTTAAGCGTAGCCGATGTCGTTCCAAATCGAGACATGAGCAACAAATTTAGGGACATTGGCACATCTTACATTTCTGGCTTGGATATAGTGGAGGCAGAGGAAGGCTCTACCAACACGGTAGAACATAGAGCCTCAAGGATCATGATTAATATTGAGCAGTTTTGGAAGAATCCCTTGATCGGTGCGGGAACTGCTGGCAATCCACATCTTTACTGGCTGAACCTTCTCGCCCAGTTTGGATTGATCGGAGCTTTTCCGCTATTTTGGTTAATCTGGGTTCAATTTGGTTATCTAAGACGATTTAGCGACGATTTCAAGTTCTATTATATCCTGAGTTTTGTTTCGTATGTTGCTTTGCTCTTTATCAAGGCATCGGGCGGATATCACTTCTATCTGGCCATCTTCTTCATTGTCCCCGGGTCATACTATTTAAATAATAGTTTTTACCCTAATAGTCCCGTCGAAACCGACGGATACACGCACGAAAGCCCCAAAAGTGCCCGCAATATTGCGTAAAACATGCACATTAATCTTTCTTATAAATAAGAACTATTTGGAGTACTATGGTCAGCCTTGATACTGTGCAACGGAAGAAAATATATCTGGCGGGTCATTCTGGTATGGTAGGTAGGGCTACCTTGACTGAATTGACAGTAAACGGATACACAAATATACTTACCACGCCTCCAGATTTTGATCTCAGGCGACAGGATCTGGTAAACAGATATTTTGAAATCCATAGACCAGAATCAGTAATAGTAGCAGCCGCAAGGGTTGGGGGTATTTTGGCGAACAGCAGGTACCCTTATGACTTTATTATCGATAATCTGTTGATCGAAGCAAATCTGATAAATGCTGCAGTGAAGTTTAATGTACCGGATCTGATATTTTTGGGAAGTTCCTGTATTTATCCCCAAAAAGCTTCTCAGCCCATTAAAGAGGAATCTTTGTTGACGGGTTCGCTGGAGCCGACAAATGAGTGGTATGCCATTGCCAAGATTGGAGGGATAAAGCTCTGCCAGGCTGCGAACCGGCAATTCGGCTTGAATTATCTCTCTCTCATGCCAACCAATTTGTACGGAGAAGGAGACAATTTCGATCTCCAGACAAGCCATGTGCTGCCTGCAATGCTCAGGAAGTTCCATGATGCAAAACCAGATGGCTCAGTTCAGCTTTGGGGGACAGGGTCTCCAATGAGGGAATTTATGCATGTACGAGATTTGGCGAAAGCCATCAGATTTGTGCTTGAGCACGAATGTCCAGAAGATATCTATAATGTGGGTACCGGGGAGGACATATCCATCAGAGATCTGGCAAAAATGATCCAAATGACAGTTGGTCATGAGGGTCCAATAGTGTGGGACAGTGGTAAACCAGACGGCACTCCGCGTAAACTACTCGATGTGAGCAGGCTTCATTCAATGGGCTGGAAGCATACGATAGAGCTGGAAGATGGCATTGCCGCAACCTATAAATGGATGATTAACAACACAAAGACATTACGGGAAGTGAAACATGGAAGCTAAGGTCGCATTGATCACCGGCATCACCGGGCAGGATGGCTCGTACTTGGCAGAACTATTGCTGGATAAGGGATACATCGTCCACGGAATCATCAGAAGAGCCAGTTCCTTCAATACTCAACGCATAGATCATCTATTTAGTAACCCACAAATTTACAACCAAAGAATGTTTTTGCACTATGGTGATCTGACTGATTCAAGTAATATTAACCGTCTTATTGAAAAAATCAAACCGGTAGAAATCTACAACCTTGGTGCGCAAAGCCATGTTCAGGTATCATTTGAAGTTCCGGAATATACTGCGGAGGTTGATGCAATCGGAACTTTGCGGTTTCTTGACGCAATCAAAGAAAGCGGTATCAAATGCCGATTTTACCAAGCTTCAACTTCCGAGCTGTTTGGCAAGGTGCAGGAGATTCCACAGCGGGAATCCACACCATTTTATCCCAGGAGTCCTTATGCAGTGGCAAAACTTTATGCATACTGGGCAGTTGTAAATTATCGGGAAGCTTATGATCTATATGCGTGCAATGGAATACTCTTCAATCATGAAAGCGAACGCCGTGGTGAAACATTTGTCACAAGAAAGATCAGCGTGGGTGTGGCAAAAATCATGCTGGGGAAGCAAAATTATTTAACCCTCGGAAATATTGATGCCAAACGTGATTGGGGATATGCACCCGAGTATGTTGAAGGTATGTGGCGAATGCTGCAACAAGAAATAGCTAGCGATTATATTCTTGCCACAGGTGAGACTCACACGGTTAGAGAGTTTATAGTGGAGGCATTCAGATATTTTGGAGAGGAGCTTGTCTGGGATGGAACAGGCGTTGATGAACGGGGATTTTTAACCTCCAACGGTAAGCAGGTGGTGCATATCGATCCAAGATATTTCAGACCAACGGAAGTCGAAATCCTGATTGGAGACAGCAGTAAAGCCCAAGCAGAATTGGGATGGAAATCACAAACTACATTCAAGGAGTTGGTCAATTTGATGGTCTTGTCTGATTACGAGAGGTTGAAACCAGTCCCAGGTCGCCAATGATAAATCGACTGTCAACAATTCATCAGCAATTACGCCTCTATTTCCAACGGTTGCTATCCAACGCTTATATGTTTGGGTATAGCTATCTGATTGGTTTACGAATTACTAAATGCAACTTTTATGGTCTTCCGTGCTTTAGGTTTGCGGCAGGTTCATCAGTTCAATTCGGTATGGGATGCACATTTCGTTCAAGTCATCTATCCAATATGATTGGGATTAATCATCAATGCATTTTCAGCACATTCAGTAATAATGCTATCCTGAGCATAGGCAAGAACTGTGGTTTCAGCGGAACCGTGATAGGTGTCTTTAGCAGAGTAACCTTAGGTGACAACGTGAGATGCGGAGCAAATACTGTGATCACCGATGGCGACTGGCATTCAAAAGATTCCCGGGTAGGGAATCCGTTGCCGATCTACATCGAAGACAATGTATGGATAGGCCTCAATGTCCTGGTCATGAAAGGCGTCACAATCGGGCAAAACTCGATCATTGGTGCAGGAAGCGTAGTGACCAAGGATATTCCGGCAAATGTGATTGCTGCAGGCAATCCTTGCAAAGTGATAAAAGAAATCAAATGACAATGAATACAGGATGTGTAAACAGGATAGTTTTCTTATCCGGTTCGGGCTTTCCCGATAACAAGTCAGCCTATGTTAACAAGCTTACATTAATGTCAAAAGCCTTACTTGAATCGGGATACCACACGGTAATATTGTCCAAATCGGCTTCAAAAAATCAGTCGGTAAAACGACACGGATTTCATGAAGGGATCGAGTATTTATATCTATCGGGAAACAAGAGTAAGATAGGGCGGGTTACACAGTTTTTATCGTATTTACGAGCACATTACAGAGAGTTGGTCTATCTTATCCGCCTAAGTAAGCGCTCGGTGAAGTGCGCATTAATCATGTCATACACTCCTGCCCTAATGGTTATTTATTATTGGATTGTCGCAAGAATTCTGAAACATAAGCTCATAATCAGTATCATGGAGTATCACCTCAGCACTGCTTCAGGGTTTACCAAAAAGGTAAATGCGTATTTCTTTGACCATTTATCTTATGGATTTTGCGATGGTGTAATTCCTATCAGCCATTATCTTGAAGATGTTGTTAGAAAAAGATTCACTCACAAACCCACATTGATCCTTCCGGTTCTTGCCGATTATCATATTTCAGTGGATACCGCTGACTCTCTTACGTTAATCTCGGAATTAGGAGCGCAAAAGTACTTCCTGTATTGCGCGGGGATTGGTTATAGAGATACTTGTGAGTTTGTGACTCGTTCCTTTATCGAGCTTGGCAACCCTGATGTAAAGCTTGTAATGGTCTTGTCCGGTCATCCGCGTAGCATTGCAGAGTTCCGGAATCAATATGAGAAATATGGCAACATAGTGGTGCTAAGCGATCTTACGTATAGTCAGCTTTATTCATGCTATCAAAATGCACTGGCGCTTTTAGTTCCTTTGCGTGAGCAGCGGAAAGACGAAGCCCGCTTCCCACAAAAGATTGCCGAGTATTTATCGAGCGCGAGACCGATTATCACGAACGGTTTTGGGGAGATTAATTTCCATTTCAGGGACAAAGATAATGCTTTTGTTGTAGACAACTATAATGAAAGTATGTTTTGCGAGGCAATGAATTTTGTTCTCAATAACCCCAAAATTGCCGAAGGTATAGGTCTTAGGGGAAGAGAATACGGTCTTAGTCATTTCCATTATCAGGTTCACTCTACCAGACTCATGTCCTTTATCGAATCATTATGAAATTAATCACATGCAGTCTCTACTTTAAAGTGCTCTTTCATAAGGCATGAAACACATTGATATCTGATCCTCCATCCGTAAAGCTCATGTTTTTAGGCGATATAAGCCTCAATGATGACTACAATAATCTATATGTTAGCGGTGAGAAACCTTTTCTGGCAGTTGGTCACATGCTCAGGGAAGCGGATTTGGTTGTCGGCAATCTGGAGTGTTTTTCAACGGGAAACCAAGGTGAAAATGTTCTCAAAGAATACAACCTGAAGGCAAATCCAGAAACCTTAAACTATCTATGTGATCTCAAATTGGGATTGGTTGGGTTAGCAAATAATCACGCGTACGACAATTTGGATAGTGGATTTCAGAGGACGATTGAGTTTCTGCGGGACAACAAAATCGCCTATATCGGAGCAGCACTTGATGGGCGTGAGCATATTCCCTACATCTTTGAAGCTAAAGGTATCAAAATTGCCATTTTCAATTACGTAGCAATGGACACAAACCCAAGAATTCCTGCTGATGCAAAGGTGAAACTCAATTGGTTCAATACGGATAAAGTAACCAAGGATATAGCCCTCTTACGCGCTTCGGTTGATCATATTGTGATTTTCCCTCACTGGGGAGGTTTGATGGAAGGATCAATGTATCCGGATCGGGAGTTATTACAAACCGCCAAAATGCTGATTGTTGCTGGGGCGGATTTGATAGTCGGGCATCATTCACATACCATCCAGCCGTACGAAATCTATAGAGGGAAATACATATTTTATAGTCTTGGCAATTTCTGCTTTTCGGATATCGTAAAAAAAAATGTCAGATCCCAATCTGATTACGGCAGAACACGCCATTCGGTAATCCTTGACATAGTCTTTTCCAAGATTGGATATACGGTGTGTCCGAAACCTATAACCAATAACAATTGTTATATTGTTTGCGATTCACCCTCGGGTATCTTCAACATTCCAAATCTGTCTAAATTCAGAATCTTGTATGATAGCCGAATTGTCTGGGGCATCTATTATTTTTACGAGAAGAATATCTATAAAATCATCAGATACTTTTTTTCCAATCAGCGTAATCCTCTGAGGCAGTTGTTTTCCATCAAGCCGTATTTGATGAAGAAAACCATGACAAATCTGCTGCGCACGATTTTCAAAACTGGCCGATAACGCCGTATCAGAAAATGATTTGAAGTGCGCTGAAACTATGTTTACTCACAGAATTTCGTTTAATTTTAAGATCAAATTATGGAGCACACTTTATGCGTAAGACTTGGCATCTATCGAACATATCAATGAACAATTCGATTGGCGGTCAATATAATACGGAAATTCCGGTGTGGGAAAAGTTGTGCGATAATGGCTTTACTGTGTACATTGATGGCTATATCATGCCTCGATGCGCCTATTATCAGGATTTGAAACACCTGAATCAAGTGGAATTGGCGGAGTATCTATATAAAAAGCACGGCAGAGATTTCGTAAAATTTATCAAAGGTGTTTTTTGTGTAGTTATATTACACAAAGACAAGTTTCTGGTATTTACAGACAGGCATAGTATCAACAATTTTTTTGTTTATCAAAAAGCAAACTCATTTATCGTAAGCAACTCCATGGATTTGATATCAGCCAGAGTTGAGCTTGAGGTGGACAAGGAAAATGCCGCTACCTTTACCTTATTGTCTCATTTTATCAATGGGGCAACGATGTTTGAAAATGTAAAATCGTCAACTCCTGGGATGTACATTGAATATGATGGGACTCTGCTAACAGCATCCAACTATTGGCAGGTATCTGACCTCCTAAAAAAAGACAGAGAGATATCCCTACACCCCTACAATAATTATGCAGATCAGTGGAATGATCTTATCGGCAATTATCTGGAATACTTAAAGCCCTCTGGTGTTTCCATTACTATAACCGCTGGCAACGACAGCCGGATGGTACTTGCCTCTTTGTTGGCTCACGGCACTAAAGTTCATGGCTTCACTTACGGGAATCCAGAATCTTATGAAGCGGTAATCTCCAAAAAGGTTGCTGAAGCCGGAGGATTTGCACACTCACAGTATTTTGCGGAGCATCCCGATGCAAGCTGGATGGAGAAAACTGCCGCCAACTTGGTTGAATTAGGGAACTCAATGGTTAGTATTCAACGTGCCCACAGATATGATGCTTATGATGCAGAGCATAAGTATTATCCGGATAATAACATGATATTTACCGGTTTGATGGGCGGAGAATATATAAAAAAACCCGGGATAAACTCACCGGCACTTCATCCTTTAATTCACGAAATAGGCAAGTATAAAAGCAAATCAGAACTTTTTCACTTCATCACAAAAAAATTAGTAGCATTGAGTATTCGCACGGATGTGGTTGATGTCAAGAAAGTGTGTGATCAGCTGCTTGATTTTATGAATCTTGCCAAAGGATATTCTGATAGTGAGCGTTCGTTCATTTTTTTATACCTGTACTACGGGTGTGCGCATCATTCACAGGATTCCCGCATCTTGTCGCACTTCTACGATTATCCCGTCAGTCCTTTCATGGATATCGATTTCCTCCAGATGCTTGCAGGATACAAACAGTGGTATGTCAACAGCACTCAGAGTGCTTACAATCGCTTATTTCACTCCGAGTTTCTTGTTGCCATTACACATATATTAGCACCGCAGTTATCCCAAGTTCCTTACGGGAAAAGAGGTAAATATACGGCGGCAGATATGATGTCAAAAAGGATTAAATACGTGATCGATAGGATTAGATATATTTTTATCAACGACAGAAAAAAATACCCTCGGAGTTTTGTAATTGGAAAATGGATGTATGACTTTTGCAAAAAAAGGCTGGCTTGTTTTGACACAGGACCCGGAGATATATTTGTAAGGGATATGCTATCTGAAAAACTCGAATTGCTCAGGGGAATTACGATTGAGGCAGATTGGCAATCAATCACTAACCCTGTCAACCTTCTTATGAACGAGGAACGTTTTGAGAAAAAAAAAAGTAGCCATTCTTAAAAACGAAGATGCTTTCGATCACCTTGGATGGGTAGCTGCTTGCATGCTACACCCAGACGACTTAGAGTTTGAGATCATCGAGATTACACGCTATGATTGGTTGGATCAGATCAAAAGATTCAATCCGGACTTATGCCTCCTAAAGCCTTCAGGAAGAACCGAACTATATCGAACTCTGTACCAAGAAAGAACTGATATTCTTGTAAACGAACTTGAATTGATGACCATTCCCTCGTATCAAGAACTCCGCATCTATGAAAATAAAAAGTTCTTTGCTTATTGGGCGGCTGTGAACAATCTGCCTCATCCGCAAACCTGGGTGTTTTACTGCCGGCATGAGGCACTACGAGCTGTGAAGAGCATGGGATTTCCGATTGTAGGCAAAAAGAGCATCGGTGCCTCTGGAAATGGAGTCCGCATTATATATGACATAAGAGGATTGGAAAAATATATCTCAGCAGCATTTTCATCGGGAATAGGGTCTCGAACTGGTCCAAAATTTAACAAGGGGAAACTTTTCAGCAGATTTTGGGATAAACTGATACACCCCAAACAACTCAGAAATCGATTGAATGCTTATAAGATGATTGCTTCTGACAAACAGAAGGGATTTGTAATTTTACAAGAATATATTTTGCACGAGTTTGAATGGAGAGCGGTTCGAATCGGAGATTCTTATTTTGCGCATAAGAAACTGAAAACTGGGGAAAAAGCATCTGGCACATTACTCAAGAGCTACGAAAATCCACCTTTGGATCTACTTGATTATGTCCGGCAAATAACTGAGCGTTTTGGATTTTTCTCGGTTGCTATTGATCTGTTTGAGACCAGTGGGAGCGAATATTTGATCAATGAGATACAGTGTATCTTTGGACAATCAGATTCATATCAAATGATGGTAGATGGCATCATCGGAAGGTATATCTGGCGCGAAGGTTCGTGGGTTTTTGAGGCAGGTGATTTTGCCGTTAATGGCTGCTATAATTTGAGATTGGATTGGGTGTTATCTAAGAGAGATGAACCCCGATTGCCTTAGCCTATTAACACACGGTAGGACTAATTGAGAGTTTTGTTTGTTGTTACCGGAAACAAGGGTAGATTGAGTTATGTTTTCGAAAATCAGCTAAGAACTTTGGCGCCTCACCTATCTGAATACAAGATACATTTGATACAAGGCAAGGGGGTCATTGGTTACCTTAGAAATGTTAAGCCTCTCAATATAACTATTAGGAACTTCAAGCCTGACTTGATCCATGCCCATTATTCCCTTTGTGGATTTATCGCAGCGCTATCTTTCTTCAGACCTATTGTAGTTTCCCTGATGGGCAGTGATTGCCGCAACAAACTTTCAATCTATCTAATCCGCTTCTTTAATAACGTCAGATGGTCATATACTATTGTAAAAAGCAACGAGATGGCTAATATCCTATCGCTCCGCAAAAGGACTTGTGTCATCCCCAATGGTGTAGATTTTGATAGATTCCCATTTATAGATAAAGATGTTGCCTGTAAAGAAGTTGGATTCGATCAATCAAAGAAGAACATCATTTTTGTGTCCAATCCGAATCGAGCAGAGAAAAATTTCGCCATTGCTGAGAAGGCAATATTGTTGCTTGAGGGAGAGGATTTCGTACTTCATGCGATATACGAGATACCGCATTCGATGATAAATATATATATGAGAGCAGCGGATGCCATGATCTTGACATCATTCCATGAGGGCTCTCCAAACGTAGTTAAGGAGGCAATGGCATGTGGTTTACCAATAGTGTCAACGGATGTTGGAGACGTTAAGCAAAACACTAAAGGGCTTGATAACTGTTTTATTGTTGGCATGAATATACATGAAATTGCTGCCGGATTGAGAAATGCAGTCAATTCCTCAATATCGAAGGAAGGGAGATTGAATCTGATCAAACTTGGTTTGACAGCAGGCAATGCTCGCGATGCGATTCTGAGGATCTACGGCACACTGAAAAAATAGAGGCACTAATGAGGATAATACGTCGGTATTATAACTACTTGCGTTATGGGATCAGAAACAAGTACTTACGCCCGAATATCAAGTATAAATTGCACGCATATAACAAGGACTATTCGGACAGAATATGCAGTTTTTTCCAAACCTGTAATTTGAACATTGCGGTAGTGTTTTCGGGCTTGAAACAGGTTCGCTACAGTCTTGGTGCTGAGGATCCCTATAGTCATGTAGATACAATTCTTAACAACTCATTTGAAACAGTTATTGTCCCTACCTTCACGCCAGCGGTTCTATATACTGGCGTGTTTGATGTTTCTGCTACGGAGAGTGAGAGCGGAACTTTTTCGCAATTATTCTTAAAGAGTGCCGAGGGGAGGACTCTCAGTCCATTTAAAAGTTTCGCATTGAAAGGATTGATGACGCCAGAATTACTTAGTCTGCATACTTTCAACGATTATATAGCAGGCGGGATGTTCCATTTTTTCAACTCTAATGATGTTGTATCCGTTAATGTGGGAACAATGGACATCAGATTTGGAACAATTCACTATCTTGAAAGTATGTGTAATCTTCCCTACATTCGACATAGAGATGTTAGAATAAGGGTGATTGATTCAAATGGGATATCCAGATCGAGTGAATACTGTCATCTTGATTATAAAATTAGAGTGAAGTTTTCCCGAGATAAAATAGAAAGAGATTTGCACAGAGCAGGCATTATCAAGGTCTTGATAATCAACGACATGATTGTTCGCATAATTCCAGAGATAGACTGTTCTGATTACCTAATCAAGCGCCTGAAAGCAGATCCCTATTATCTTGTGGATTAAAGCAAACAATGTTAAGAGTAGCGTTAACTCATGATGTCGATAGAGTAAGTAAATCCTATCAATACCTCACTAGATCGATTCGTTCCATACGCAAATGTGATTTTGGCTCATTGCTGTTAGAGTTGAAGTCTCTTAAGGAGCATAAGAAACCATATTGGAATTTTGAAGATATTATGGAAACAGAAGAAAAACTAGGAGTGAGATCGACCTTTTTTTTTCTGATTGAAAGCATTCCCTTCAAGTTATGTAGCCCCTCCGAATGGAAATTATCGCTGGGTCGCTATAATATAGACAATAAGAGGCTCGGAGAGGTAATAACGAATCTTAAGGAGCAAGGTTGGGAGATAGGTTTGCATGGATCCTACCGATCATACAACAATGCGGATCTTTTGCGCAAGGAAAAAATGCAACTGGAGCGCGTTGTCGGACATAATGTTATTGGTATTCGTCAGCATTATTTGAATTGGGGAGACGATACTTGGGGATTTCAAAAAGCTGTGGGCTTTAGATACGATTCCACGCTTGGATTTACAAACAAGATCGGATACTACAAAGATTTATCTTCTCCATTTCAACACGTTGACGGGGGAGTAATTGAATTTCCATTGGCGATCATGGATTCCTGCTACATGGAAACTAAAGATAGAATTAATGAATTGAATAGGATAGTCGAACAAACCGATCGTTCAAATGGAGTTCTGGTTTTAAACTGGCATAGCAACAGTTGGAATGATTTTGAATTCCCAGGATACAAGAAAAACTATTTACAGATTATCCAACGGCTGCTTGACAAGAACGCAGTTTTCAAGACATTAGGCGAGTTTTGTCGAGACTACGAAAATATCGATCTACAAAGTAAGGCGGTTAAAAAGCAAAGCCAATGAAAGAGTTCAAGATAATTCAAAGTTCAGAAGTTTCCCGGAATGCGTGGCAGGAGTATGTCGAAAACCACCAATATGGGACAATCTTCCACTTACCATATATGTATGATGTATATAAAGCATCCGCCAATCACGATGCATATGCTTTTTTTGCAGTTGATGCAAACAACAATATAAGAGCTCTGTTGTCTGGCTATCTCCAAACCATAAAGTCTGGATTTTTATCTTCCATAACAACACGCTCTGTTATGTTGCAAGCACCTATATTCAGCTGCACAGAAGCATTGAGAGCGTTGTTGAAACACTATCAAAGCTGTATGAAAGCGAATGCAGTGTTTTCAGAAATTAGGAATCATTACATGGACAAAGATTACACAGATGTTTGCACGCGGGAAGGTTTTCAGTGGGAAGGACATTATAATATCCTTAAGATAATACCAGAAAAAGAAGAACAACTTTGGAAAGATATCAGCCGAAAAAGAAAGGACGGTATTAATAAATCAAAGCGATTCGGTTTTATCTTCGGCTGGGATAATGAAACAGAGATTTCAGGGGCATTTTACAAATTGTTAAAAAATCAATATTCTAAACTGAGACTTCCAATTCCTGAGAGCGATTTTTTTCATAATTGTATCAACTTCGACACGCAATCGTACTGTAAATTTTTTAATCTCTTTGACGGACAAGGAATGAGCATATCCTTGATGACATTTCAGTTCAAAAGCATTCTACATGTTATGTATATTGGTATTGATCAATCACCGGAATTCATAAAGAAGCGTCCGGTGGACTTTTTCTACTATCAACTGCTAAGATGGTGTGTCGAGAATAAAATCAGTGTCTTTGATTGGATGGGAGCAGGGAAACCGGGAGCACACTATGGAGTTAGAGACTTCAAATTGCAATATGGTGGTGCTCTTGTAGATGTTGGCAGATTTCTGTCTATCCACTCAGCTACCAAGTATATATTGGCGAAAACAGGATTCAAAATGTTACAATCGCTAAGGAGACGGCATTGAATATACTCATTGATGTTGGGCATCCTGCCCATGTACATAACTTCCGTAATCTATACCATGACCTGATCAAAAGGCATGAGATTGTGGTAACATGTAAATCAGTTCCTATTATCATTAAGCTTCTCAAGACTTACAATATACCGTACATTGATCTTGGAGAAAAAGGATCGCACATCGCTGATAAGTTTATCCGGCAAATTGGGTTTAACCGCAAGATCCGCGCGATCATTCATGAGCGAAATATAGATGTGGCAATGGGATTATCATTTTCAATAATATATGCCACGAAGCTCACAAAAGCTACATCCTTGCTCTTTGATGATGATGATCAAGAGCCACAGCCTTTGACTGCTAAATTTGCCTCACCCTTTGCGGACTTTATCTTATCTCCTGATGTTTTGTCTTATGAGAAGCTCAAGAACGCACTATATTACCCAGGGTATCATGAAATTGCGTATCTACATCCAAGAGTATACAAGCCCAATTCTGATCTGCTAAGCAAGTATGGTATTCGAGAAAATGAAAAGTACTTTGTACTTAGATTCAGCGCTTTTAAGGCACATCATGATATTCATGCATCCGGGATGAGTGTGGCACAAAAGCACACACTTGTTAATATGTTGTCAGAATACGGGAGGGTTTTTATCACGATGGAATCAGAAATTCAGGCTGAATTTGAACAATATCGCATGCCGATTGAACCTCATGAAATGCACGATTTTCTCCACTATTCTCAATTGTTGGTATGTGATGGGCAAACTATGTGCACGGAAGCTGCCATGCTTGGAGTACCTTCTTTCCGATGCAATTCCTTTGTAGGGAGAGTAGCTGTTCTTGAGGAGGAGGAGAAAAAATACGGGTTGACTTATGCCTTTTTACCTCGACAATTTGATTGGATGCTGTATAAAATCGAAGAACTTATAAAAACGGCTAACTATAAAGAAACTTGGCAGTTGAAAAGACAACGTTTGTTGGAAAATAAAATCGATGTTACTGCTTTCTGGGCTTGGATAATTGATAACTACCCAGATTCATTGGAAGAGATTAAAAAACCGAATTTTGATTTTGGAAGATTTAAGTAATATTAACTGGAAAGAAAGGATACAAATGTGAAAAAAATCGTGACGGTTGTTGGTGCAAGACCTCAGTTTATTAAGGCAGCACCAGTTTCAAGAGTAATTCGTGATTTCTACGATGAAGTTTTGGTTCATACTGGTCAACACTACGATCAGAATATGTCGGAAGTCTTTTTTAGGCAACTGAACATACCCCACCCAGACATCAATCTAAATGTTGGTTCAGCAAGTCACGGCGAACAGACAGCGGGGATAATACTAAAATTGGAAAAAGTGCTTCAGGATGAAAAGCCCTCTTTGGTAGTTGTGTACGGAGATACGAATTCGACCTTGGCGGCATCAGTTATTGCTGCTAAGATGCTGATACCTGTTGCACACATTGAAGCTGGCTTGAGGAATTTTGATATGTCGATACAAGAAGAAATCAATCGGGTCGTAACGGATAAATTATCCACTTATTTATTTGCCCCAACTAAGACAGCTGTAAAGAACCTCACATCGGAAGGGATAGTTTCAAATGTGTTCCACACAGGAGATGTCATGTACGATGCACTATTGTATGGATTGCAGTGTGCTCAATCATGTTCGGATATTTTGATTAGACTGAATCTAGTTAGTAGAGGGTATTGCCTTGCTACTATACATCGTGCAGAGAATACAGATAATTATGACAACTTGAGGAATATTATTGCAGCGCTTGGGCAATTCGACGAAAGAGTCGTTTTTCCTATTCACCCGCGAACTAAAAAGGTCATTGATAGTAATAATCTTGACATTCCCGATAATATCCTCCTAATGCCTGCGGTCGGGTATTTTGAATTCATCCTTCTGGAATCGAATGCCCGGATGATTGTTACAGATTCTGGGGGGGTTCAAAGAGAGGCATACTGTTTAAAAGTTCCTTGTATTACAATTTTTCCAACCACATCCTGGGTTGAAACTGTCGAGGATGGGTGGAATAAACTTGCACAAGCTTCAACGGCTTCAATATTAGACACATATAACTCAACCTATGATCTGTCTCGCCATAACTCTCATTTTGGGAATGGCAACGCCGCGCTGGAAATTGTAAATATCATTAAGGAGTACATTTAAATGTCTTTTGTGAATAAGATGAGGCGGGTATTGATATTGGCTCCTCATACTGATGATGGGGAATTTGGGTGCGGAGCCAGTATAGCAAAACTAACAGAAAATGGTTGCGAGGTGTTTTATGGCGCTTTTTCAATTGCTGAGGAATCAGTCCCTCATTGTTTTCCATCCAATATTCTCGAAACTGAGGTGAGAGAAGCAACGAAAATACTCGGTATTCAGCCAGACAATTTGATCCTCTTTAAGTACAAAGTACGCAACTTTGCAATTGAAAGACAATCAATATTGGATGATTTGGTTTTGCTCAATAAGGATATCTCTCCCGATCTTGTATTTATGCCCTCATTAAACGATTTACACCAAGATCATCAAACAATAGCAGCTGAGGGGTTAAGGGCATTTAAAAAAACAACTATCCTTTGCTATGAACTACCATGGAACAACGTTGTATTTTCTAATAACTGTTTCATATCATTCAATGAAAATCACCTCGCGACTAAAGTCAAAGCCCTCGATTGTTATAAATCGCAAAAACATCGAAATTATGCATCTGAAGAGTTTATTAGAAGTCTTGCAATTACCAGGGGCACTCAGATTGGAACCAATTATGCGGAAGTCTTTGAGGTAATTCGCTGGGTTATCAATTAGTCTGCTTTCACAAAGAATGTGGTGAACAATATGAAGTATGAGATAGCTAAAAAAAACGTCAGAATACTGGCGGATGAAATCAATATAGGGAGTAATGTTCGATTTGGTGAGAATGTAAATGTGGAATTGAGAGGAGTTTTTTCGGTTGGGAACAACTCATCAATTGGGCGCAACACTACGATTTTGGGCAATAATGTAAGATTCGGCTCCCACCTATTCTTAGGACCGGGTGTAAGTATTGGCGGTGGTGGCAGACAACATCCAAATGCAAGCTTAACAGTCGGAGACAGGTGTTCGATCTATGCGAATCTAATCAATGTTTGTGAAGAGGTCTATATCGGTAATGATGTTGGGCTCTCTCCTGAAGTTGCAATCATAACCCACGGTTTTTGGCTTAGTGTTCTTGATGGATATCCGATGAAGTTTTCAGGAGTGAGTATCGGGAATGGCGTTATTATAGGTTATCGATCAGTAATTCTTATGGGGGTTGAAATTGCGGACTATTGCGTTGTTGGATCACAATCTGTTGTCACAAAGAGCTTGGATAAAAAGGGGATATATGCCGGCGCCCCCGCTAAGTTTTTGGCTGAGATTCACCCTTTGCCGCCAGAGAGAAGAATTGAAAAAATGGAAGAGATGCTCATTGAATATGGTAAAATTGCTCAATATCATGGAATTAAGCCAAGAATAAAGATGATTTATCCACTTATTTTCATCAACGAATTTCAGATAAACGTTGAAACACTTGATTATGAGGGTGTCGAAGATAGAGAAACGGATGATTTCCGAGATTATGTGAGAAAATGGGGTATCCGAATCTACACAGATCGGGCATTTGTAAATTGTTATACAGTTGAGATATGAAACAGAATAGGTATAACGAGGTTTCAGAACCTATAAGGGCTTCTGTGTTATTCCATCTCCTATTAGTAAGTTACCCTAATATTGAGAATAGATCGAAAGGATCAACATTGAGTAGCGTGTTTTGTACAGATTGAGTGATATAATTCATTCAAGCGCGTCCTATCTTCTTTTGTGCAAGGATTCACTCTATCAGCGAGAGATATCCAGCGCCATTATTAGAAATCGTAAGGCATTCTTTTCAACCCGATCGGAGCAGCCTAAGGCGCTCTTGCACAATCTTGGTTTCCCAAAATCTATTAAAGTGTAAAGGGCGCACACAGCCATGATGAGAGATTTTACAATACTAACTTATACTGAAGTTATTGAAGCCCTTCTGCAGAGCGGATATGCTTTTCGGACATTGCATGATTATCTAATGAAACCAAGTGGCAAGAGTGTGATATTGAGACATGATGTGGACAGGGCACCACTTAACTCCATGAGATTCGCACAAATCGAACACGATAAGGCGATTCAGTCCACGTATTTTTTCAGAATAGTTAGGCAATCATATAATCCGCAGATTATCAAACAGATAATTATGCTTGGCCATGAAGTCGGTTATCATTATGAGGATCTGGACTTGTGTAATGGCGACTTTGAAAAAGCCTATGACTCCTTTAGGGTAAACTTAGACAAACTTAGAAAACTCTATCCAGTTGTAACAATCTGTATGCATGGCAGCCCTCTATCAAAGTATGATAATCGCTCATTATGGCAAAAGTATGATTACAAATCACTTGGGATCATCGGTGAGCCATATTTTGACATAGACTATTCCAAGCTATTCTATATCACCGATACAGGGAGAAAGTGGAACTATCGCGAGGTAAGTTTTCGAGACAAAGTTGATAGTTCGTTTAAACTTGATATCAATAGCACTAAGCATCTGATTTCTTTGATTCAGAATGGGGAGTTGCCAGATCAATTAATGATTAATACACATCCCCAACGGTGGAATGATGGATGGGCTAAGTGGTTGAGGGAGCTGGTGATGCAGAGAGTGAAGAATCAGGTGAAAAAGACACTCACTCGTAAGTAAGGTAGGTAGAAAGTCCAGATTGATCCTGATATTTAGTAGAGTAGAAGCTGGTAACTGAAATGAGATTAGATTAGATTAGATTAGATGTGGCGCATCATAAACTGGCTTTTACCTATTAACAGTTTTCACATTAGAAACTTAGCCCTTGATTTAATTCAGCACTGTAGCAGGGGGAATATCATTGGACATGCAAATTATTATTATCACTCCGCGCTTTTGTGAGCTATGTATCTGCATAACTCAGCGTGGAGCATAAGGACGATACATGACATTCTTAATCACCGGCGGTGCCGGGTTCATCGGTTCTAATATTGTAAAAGAGCTCCTCATTCGGGGAGAGGAAGTCCGGGTTTTGGACAACTTCGCTACCGGGAAAAGGGAAAATATCCTTTCCCTCAAGAGAAGCCCGAAACTAACTATGATCGAAGGGGATTTGCGGAGCTTTCACATTGTCAGATCAGCCGTCAAGGATGTCGATTACATCCTACACCAGGGTGCCTTGCCTTCGGTGCCGAGATCGATCAATGATCCGATTACTTCCAATGACGTGAATATCCTCGGGACCTTGAATATCCTCGAAGCGGCAAAGGAATTTGGCGTGAAAAGGGTGGTGCTGGCATCATCCTCATCTATTTACGGCAACAGCGAAAACCTACCCAAGATCGAAACCATGCCGATCAATCCGATGTCGCCTTACGCGCTCACAAAATACGCACAGGAGCGTTATTGTCAGATATTTTATCAGCTCTATGGTCTGGAAACCGTTTCGCTGCGCTACTTTAACGTGTTTGGACCCAATCAGGATCCTACTTCTCAATACAGCGCAGTGATCCCCAAATTCATCAAACTGATCATGCAGGACAAAGAACCCATCATCTATGGCGACGGATCTCAATCCCGGGACTTCACCTATGTGGAAAACAACGTCTGGGCAAATATCCAGGCTTGCACTGCAAGAAAAGCGCCCGGAGAAGTGATCAACATCGCCTGTGGGCAAAGATACACTCTGATCGAACTGGTGCAGATGATCAACGATATTCTTGGCAAGAACATCGAACCACGCTTTGAACCAGACCGTGCAGGGGACGTGAAACACTCTCTGGCGGGGATAGACAAGGCGAGGGAACTACTGGGGTATGAGGTGAAAGTGGATTTCCGTGAGGGCTTGGAGCGGACGATAGATTTCTTTAGATAGAACTCTGATGACATGATTAAAGTGATTTACCTGATTTACTAGTAGAGCGTCCCATAATTAACGTTCTATAATTGAACTTCATTCATTTTATACTTCCATCTAAACACGACCGGTGTTTTATTGATTTCATCCAACCCTTGGTAGATGCGTTCGACCAGTTCTTGCTTTGATCCAACTC
>JAUYAR010000180.1 GCA_030693415.1 Candidatus Cloacimonadaceae bacterium
AGTTCCGGTCTTTCTATCTCAAGCTGATGAACCGGGACCTGCCCAGTGTGGAATACTATACCAGCCGCATCGATGGTACTCGTCTTGTACGTATTGCCAAGATTGACCTACTAAAAGCAGGAACTGGAGCCTCTTCATGAGAGTAATGCGACTGGGTGGATATAACTTGGCAATCAGCTCAGCCAGTGAACTCCTGGAGACCAAATACAAGCCGGAGCCGATTGACTTATCCAAGTGCAGCCGGGTCGGAAAGCAATTGATCTCCAAAGCAGCCGAGACCAAGAAAGTGGTCTCTCAGCCCTACTCTATGAGCAATCTGCTCAACCTCATGGATACCGATGAGTACCATTCCGGTTGTGTGGATGCCTTGTCTATGGCAACTGTGATGGAGTTCGACTGCAAGAACAGCCAGGTCAAGTCCTGGATGGAGACAGCAGAGTTCCCTGCCTGTGAAGACCAGACCACTATCTTAGGCGAGAAGATGAGCAAGAGCCTCAATAATTTCTATACCGCGCGGGACATCCTCAAACAGCACAGCGCGGAGGCGATCCGCTTCTTCTTTCTCTCCAAGCATTATCGCAGCCCGATCGATTTTAACCGCGAGCTGATCCGGGAATCCGAACGTGCCGTCAAAAACTTTTATGACGCGCTCAAAGCCATCGATTACCCTGGCTTCGCGGATGAGCAGATCGAGATCACAAATCCTGACATCGCCGCGATGGAGCAGGATTTCATCACCGCGATGGATGATGATTTCAACAGTGCCAGGGCTATCGCCGTGCTCTTTGAGCTCGCTTCGCTGATCAAAAACGAGAGCCTGCAGGATTCCACCCGCAAAGAAGCTGCCGGCATGCTCGTCCGGCTGGGCTCTGCCCTGGGATTTTTCCAGGATCTGGCAGCCAGGCTGGCGGACAATATGCCGGATCTCTCCAAACAACTGGTGGAGCTGATCCTCCAATATCGTTCCCAAGCCCGTGAGGACAAAAATTGGGCGCTTTCGGACAAGATCCGCGATGATCTTGCCAACCTGAATATCGAGATCAAAGACACCAAAGACGGATGCACCTGGAGCATCGGAGACAAATCATGAAAACGCAAAATAAACTGAACAAAAAGATCCTCTTGCTGCTCATCGTATTGGTGATCAGCGCCGCCATCTTCATCTGGCTCAAGCTGAGCAGCGTCGAGCTCAAAAATCCCGAAAGCATCGCCTATGACAGCATTGGCGATCGCTTCCTGATCTCAAACACCGGCGGACGCAGCATCGTGAGCATGGATAGCACCGGCACGCTCAGCACCTTCCTCAAAGGCGGATTGACCGCTCCGCGCGGCATCAAGATCATCTCCCCCTTTCTCTATGTGGCGGATAAGGACCAGGTGCACGTGATCGACATTCCCACCCAGACGATCACCCGGAGCATTCCCATCGAAGGCGCCGGCATGCTGAACGACATTGAGGCGGATCGAAACGGCTTGCTCTATATCACGGACACCGCGGCAAACTATCTCTATATCCTCGATCCCGCCACCAAAAAGCTGGAGAAATTCACCGCTCCCCAGCTCATCTCTCCAAACGGCATCGTCTATGACGGACCCCGCAATCAGATGTTCATCGTGTGCCTCAGCCAGCATTCGCCGATCCTCAGCTTTGATACGCTCAAGCGCAGCTTTTCGATCTTTAAGGACACGATCTATTCCCGGCTGGACGGCATCGCCATCGACGATCTGGGACGCATCTATTTTTCCTCCTTGCAGGAAAAGGCGATCTATATGATCCCCCAGGAGCAAAACCGCTTTATCCTCTTCCGGAGCGACATGCCTTCCGTGGCGGATATCTATTATCATCTGCCCACAAACGAGCTGATCCTCCCCCACTTCGAAAAGAACAGGATCACCCGCATCCCGCTCGACTGATTTGTGATGAACCTTTGTCATTCCCGCGAAGGCGGGAATCCAGTTCTGATGAGCCTTTGTCATTCCCGCGAAGGCGGGAATCCAGTCCTGATGAGCCTTTGTCATTCCCGCGAAGGCTGGAATCCAGTCTTATGAACCTTTGTCATTCCCGCGAAGGCGTGAATCCAGTCTTATGAGCCTTTGTCATTCCCGCGAAGGCGGGAATCCAGTCCTGATGAGCCTTTGTCATTCCCGCGAAGGCGGGAATCCAGTCCTGATGAGCCTTTGTCATTCCCGCGAAGGCGGGAATCCAGTCTTATGAGTCCAAAAGCATCATCCGTCCGCTTCGTCGAAGACACCGTGATCAAATCCTTCGACGAGGCGGATCTTTTTTTCCGCGAGCTGGCTGTCTATAATGCAAATCTGCCGATGACGCCAAAGCTCCTCAGCCACCGCGAAACCCGGGAACTGGTGCTGGAACGAATCGATGGCATCCCCTATCTGGACATCCCTCAGGGATTTGATCCCATCCGGCTCGCCCAACGCATTGCCGCCTTTCACCGCCATTCCCTCAAGGGAGAGAGTTGCCTCTGCCACATCGACAACCAACCCAAAAACATCTTGTGGGACCACGCGGACTTTTTCCTGATCGATTTTTCCGACAGCCGGATCGAAGCCCCGGAATATGATCTCAGCCACCTGATGCTCTTTTGGGCGGATAGCTTTGCCCCCCAGCGCTTGCAAAACCTTGCTGAGCTTTTCCTGAATGAATATCGCAAACTGATCCCTCCGGATCCCATTCGCTGGCAGAGATGCCTCGCAGAAAACATCCTCCGCTTCGATCAACGCCGCGCCCTCTTTAATAAAAAACCCGCCATACTGCCAGCAAACCAGATAAAGCAAAACCGCCTCATCCTATCATCCCTCATAGTCTAAAGCCAGGTGTGAACGTTCCACCTTTCCACCTTTCCACCTTCTCACCTTTCCACCTGATCACCCGTTCACCCGTTCACTTTTTTTTCTTCTCACGAAAAAAACATCTCTCATATATATAGGGACGACGCGACCCCATTTCTCCCCCTCCATTTTAACCCAAAACCTCATCCCTCAACCACTTATCTCCGTCACTTTTTACGTTTTTACTATCAATAACCAACAAATTACTTGCCTCGAAAATCACCCCCAAACCACCTACTTTCGTTGCGACTTTTCAAAATTCTGAAACTCACCCGGCAGGATCGGAATCCTACCATACAAAACCATCACTTTTCCACATTTCCACCTTTCCACCTTTCCACCTTTCCACCTTATCACCTTATCACCCGTTCACCTGCTCACCCGTTCACCCGTTCACTTCTTACGTCTCTCATCTCTATTTTCACCCACTCCCCCAGCACCCATCATGTGTACCGCATGGTCACTCTTGAAGTCGCAATTTGCGACCTCAACTTGAGATCACAATTTGTGACTTCAAGTTTACTATAGTAGCTTAGACACTGCCGCAAAACCAACAGACTTTTCCAAACCAGTCCGTCAGGACGACACTATAGTTGCATGGGGAGGAGCGCGAGCGAAACACCAGTCCACCAAAAAACCATTTGACAGCTTTTCACATGCTTATTTTTATTGCACGAGTCTGGATTTCATATCATTATCCTGTTTTAGAAGGCCATATCTGATCATAAATGGAGTAATCAATGGAAATGTATTGTCTTGTCGCTGTCATGTTGTTGCTTCTATGCGGCGTCACTAGGAGTAAGCCGTATGACGGACCCTTTGGCTTGAAAAAGGGGTTAACCCTTGCGAAGCTTAAAAAATTCGACCCCAACATCGAGAAGATCAAAGAGGGGGTATACCAAATGAGAGTGGTTCCCACACCTCACAAAAGCTTCGTATCCTACGCTGTTGTAGTGTCACCAAAGACCGGGTTATGCAAAATATCATGTGCTTCAAAAGAGATTTTCTGCAATAGCTATGGAACGCAACTGAAAGCAGAACATGAATCCATTCGTGATGCTTTGGAGCGGAGATACGGCTCTTATGACGAGATGGATTGTCTGTTTTCCGGGAGTATTTGGAATCAACCTGAAGATTTTATGAAGAGTCTATTACTTGAAGAAAGGACACTCTCCTCATTTTGGGATTTGGAGGCGGAAGTGTCAAGCGCACTCTCCTCATTTTTGGACACTTGGGAATATCCTCCGACGAACAATGGGATATTGAACATCTATATGGAGACACAAGCAAATGACATTGCTTCCGCCTTTATAATCTTAAACTACGAGTTTGACAATTTTACTGAGTTTGCGGAGCAGCAAAAAGAAAAAGAGGATAGTGCTTTCTGAACCTGGAACAACGTTTATCGAGAATAATGTGATTAGCTGATGCTAATAGAACTCATCATCATCGAAGACCAGTAGCATATAGTTAGATTCATCAGCTCATTATTGTATGATCAATTTAGAAGTCGGCATGAAAGAAGATCTAGTAGAGCGTCCCATAATTAACGTTCTATAATTGAACTTCATTCATTTTATACTTCCATCTAAACACGACCGGTGTTTTATTGATTTCATCCAACCCTTGGTAGATGCGTTCGACCAGTTCTTGCTTTGATCCAACT
>JAUYAR010000181.1 GCA_030693415.1 Candidatus Cloacimonadaceae bacterium
GGGTCTATTACATGGTGATGGAATATGCGGAGGGGAATATGCTGAAAGAGCTGATTGCGATGACCGGTCCCATTCCCGAACCGCGTGCCCTCCATATTTTCAAGCAAATCGTCAATGCCCTGGCTTATGCCCATTCCAAAGCGATTATTCACCGGGATATCAAACCCTCAAATATCATGATCGACGCGTCCGACAATGTGAAGATAATGGATTTTGGCATTGCCCGGCTGATGACCGATAAACATCTCACCCGCACCGGTTCCAAGCTCGGGACATTGTTTTACATGAGCCCGGAGCAAGTGAAGGCGAGAAAGGACATTGATCACCGCACGGATATCTATTCCGCGGGAGTAGTTCTCTATGAAATGCTGACCGGAAAACTGCCATACACCGCTGATACGGATAGTGATTTTGATGTGATGCTGGAGATTGTGAATAATGAACTGCCCGATCCCAGAACGATCTATCCGCATATCGGAGATTCCATGGTGCAGTTGGTATCAAATATGACCGCAAAAGACAAGCAGCATAGACCCGATACCGGCAAGATAAAAACCAAGCTTGAACAGTTCGAGGGAAAACACATATTCTATCCTGAAGAGGCAAACAAACCGTTTATCAAGGAAAAATCCATTCCGGCAGCACCGGAATCAATTTTTCAAGCTCCCGCAGCCGTTGAACAGCCATTAGATGATGTTTCCCATAAAGTGCCCTGGGATACAGAAAGTCCTGAATCATACACGCCAAAAACGAGCTCTACGAAACTTAGAAATATGCTTCTGATTATCGGCAGTATCGTGATCTTTATATTGATCTTTTTATGGATCCGAACAAGTAATAATGCACCTTCTATCGATCCCGTTAGCGTACCTGAGACTGAGATTGGAGATACATCCATGATCTTTGTGCAGGGCGACTCTTTTAAGATGGGATCGAATGATGGTGAGAGCGTTGAAAAACCTGTGCATCAGGTGACGGTATCATCCTTTTACATCGGAAAATATGAGGTTACGCAAAAAGAATGGACTGCGGTGATGGGCAGTAATCCCTCCTACTGGAAAGGGGATAATCTACCGGTGGAACGAGTATCATGGTATGACGCAATCGACTATTGCAACAAACGCAGCCTCAAAGAGGGTCTGAAACCTTGCTACAGCATCGGGGGCAACACAAAACCGTCAAGCTGGAGCAGCGGAACCATAGCTTGTGATTGGACTGCCAACGGCTACAGACTTCCCACCGAAGCGGAATGGGAATATGCAGCCCGGGGTGGAAACAAGAGCAAAGGCTATGATTACAGCGGCTCAAATGATATCAATACCGTGGCTTGGCATTATGACAACTCCGGCAACAAAACCAGAGACGTGGGCACCAAAAGCGCCAACGAACTCGGTATCCATGACATGAGCGGCAACGTCTGGGAATGGTGTTGGGACTGGTATGATGAGGAATACTATGGCAAAAGCCCAAGCTCCGACCCCCGCGGGGCAAGCTCAGGTGATTATCGCGTGCTGCGTGGTGGTTCTTGGAACGACTGTGGCCGCCGTCTGTCGGGTTGCCCACCGCAACGACTACAATCCCGGTAACAGGAGCCTCAACTACGGCTTTCGGGTCTTCAGGGCTATCCATTAAATGGACTTTGGTTCTTTGGTCTTTGGTCTTTGGAACCCGCCGGAGGCAAAAAATTGAATGAGGTTAAGATAATCAATGATAGCTACAATTTGTTGAAGTGGTTGATTCCG
>JAUYAR010000182.1 GCA_030693415.1 Candidatus Cloacimonadaceae bacterium
CATTAACCGAAGCCCACAGTGAATTATGCCGGTCTCTTACATGAGATACCTGTTTTCTGGAGAGCCGTATGCGGGAAAACCGCACGTACGGTTCGGAGGGAGGGGAGCCAGTAATGGATAACTCCCCTACCCCTATCATGAGGTGGCGTTTCATACCCGTCCTGCGGGCTTGGATGTTCACATGTTCGCCTGTTCACAGACAAACATCTCTCATCTCTTCCACCCCTCCCTCTCCGCAAATACAATCTCTGTTTATAGACCTAAATCGGCTAAAATAACGAATTATCGCATTCCGTGCGCTTTTTTCTTGACAAAGACCAGCCATTCTTAAAATGAGTTCAAAGTGTGCCGAAGTGGTGAAATTGGTAGACGCAGTGGACTCAAAATCCACCGGGCTTTGCGCTCGTGCCGGTTCGATTCCGGCCTTCGGCACCAAGAAAATAAGGAGTTATGCCGATCATATTGCTCTGACTGCAAAAGATATTCTATGGATAAGTCGTGTTGTGCACAGATCTGCTTGGGTTTTTCACTCCCATGGTCAGGGTTTCTATAAGCACACAATAGTAAAATCGTTGGGGGTATGCTTTACTGCCCTCGCATATAATGAACTCTCTAATAATGGAGGCCAAATGTTCCGACACAATAAACTGATCTTCTTCGCGCTGGTAGCGTTGATGACCTTGCCTTATGCCTTGGGAGCGATCTCACAGGCATCCCTGTTATTTTTAACCTTCGAGCCTGGCGCACGCGGAAACGCCATGGGTAGAGCCTATTCCGCCGTCGCGGATGATGCTTATGCCGGGTGGTGGAATCCCGGAGCGACAGCTTTCAACCGCAAAACCCAGCTTGCCGGCACCCACATTCCCTGGCTACAAGGCTCTGGAGCTGGACTTGACGACATGTATTATCAATATTTGGGCTGGAACCAGTACTTTGACGGAGTGGGAAACCTTGGCGTGAACCTGACCCTGCTTACCGCCGGAACGCAAATGCAAATGGATGAAGATGGCAACCCCTTGGGCGTATTCAGCAGTTTTGATTTCGCTGGAGGGCTCGGATACAGCTATGAAGTGATCCCAGGTACCCTCGGTGTGGGCGGGAATTTCAAGCTGATTTATAGCTATCTCGGACCCGGAACCGGAAACACCGAAGACGAAGGCAGCGCTTTTGCGTTTGCTTTTGACCTCGGTGCAAAATTCAAAAACCTGGTTATCCCTGGATTGGACGCGGCGATCGTGCTTCAAAACGCGGGACCTGACGTCACCTTCGTCGATCAATCCCAAGCCGATCCCGTTCCAATGACCTTCCGTGCCGGTCTTGGCTACACGGCGTTTGATAATGAGGTCAACCGTTTGATCGTATCCGCCGAAGCCAGCAAGTTCCTTGCCAACGAAGATCCCCTGCTCCAGCGTTTCATCACCGGATGGAAACATTTCGACGAAACAATCTATGGACTTGGTGCGGAATACACCTACCTGAAACTGATCGGGCTACGCGGTGGATATTTTATCGACAGCGCCGGCAGCATCGTCGGTCCCAGCTTTGGCGTCGGTTTGCAATACACTTTCGACAAACGCTATAAGCTCTCCGCTGATGTTGCCTTGATCACTGCCGGTGATCTGACCCCCTGGAATCAAATATTCTCGCTCGGTCTGAACTTCTAATCATACAATAGATTGATCATCTTCCCCGAAGAGCACCAAGCTCTTTCGGGGAGGCGGATCATCAGTAAAAAAAAATGAAAGCAACGCTGCTTGTCCTCCTCCTTATAGTGGTCGGATCTTTGAGCGCAAATAAGATGATCCTCCAAAAACACGGTCAAACTCCTGCGCCCAAAATCCATCACTACACACCGCTGCTCAGACAATTCAGAAATGATCTTCCCGATAGATCGAAACAAACCGGTTTCAACAAACTGCTCGTGATCCTGATCGATTTTCAAGAGGAACTGACGGACAACGCCAATACTACCGGCAACGGCAAATTCCAGCTTGAACCCGCTCCCTCATACTTATATTCCATTGGCAGCCCACCGCATGACAGACAGTATTTTGAGGCAAATCTCGAAGCTTTGCGCTATTATTATCTGGCTGCCTCAAACGGCTATTTTGATCTTGAATACGACGTCTTTCCACAAGACAGACCGGCATATACTTTGCCGCAACCGATGGGATACTACAATCCGCCCGGAGCCTCCAGCGCTCTTTTTGTTTCCCGTATGGAAGAGTATTTCAAAGCTTCTTTTGAATTAGCGGATGATATTACACCCCAGATCGAATTCGGCGCCTACTCACACTATATGATCATTCATGCCGGTTCGGACTGGCAGCATGACGTTTTTGGCGACACTCCTTCGGATCTGCCTTCTTTCTATATTCGCGTGGGCGATGGCAAGGAAGCGGTCGTCGATAACGGCACTACGCTGATTTCTCATGCCTGCAACGTTCCCGCAACGATCTCACAGGATTTCCGCACGAACCAAAGCGGAGATGTGACGATACATAGTGGCTACGGTGCTCTCAACGCAGTGATAGCGCATGAATTTGGTCATTCAGTCGGTCTGGTTGATCTATACAACGTCTATAATTTTCAGCCCATGGTGGGAGTTTTCGATATCATGGATAGCGGCGGCTCCGGTGTGTTGGTGGACGAACTGAGCGACGGTTCGCTGATCATGATCGAAGGAGCTTTGCCAACGTTGCCGGGAGCATTTTCCAAAGTGCTGATGTTTGGGAATCATTTCTCCGAAACAGGCTATTTGAAGGACATCGATCAGGTATCGCTGTTTTTGCCATTGCAGCTCAGCGCCGGCAGCTTGAAACAAAGCTCCGGCAATATCAAACCCCAGATTCTCAAATTACCGCTCTCTGCCGACGAATATGTCCTGATTGAAAACCGCAACGTCGATCCCGATGGAGACGGCGGCACTGCTGTGTTTGGAACTCTGGACAGCCGCGTGATCCTCTACCCCACTCCGATGGGCGATCCCAACAACAATCCATCCTATGAATATGATTACCTTTTACCATCCTTCCAAAAAGCGGACGGCTCCGCCATCGGTGGCGGCATCCTCGTCTGGCACATCAACAACGACGTGATTCTTAACCAGGGCGTTGTATTGTCCGACGGTTCATGGGTTTCCAATTTTGACAACAACAGCGTGAATCGTTCCTACAACAATCGCGGAGTGAAGATCATCGAAGCGGATGCTTTACCGGATATCGGGAATGAGTGGTCTTGGTATTGGACCGGCACCCAGTATGAGTATTTTCACAAGTTCAAACCCGTGCTCGATAGCAACGGGCTGTTTGTGAACTGGTCGCTGCAACCATGGAAGAGCGAGCTTTCCAGCGAAACGGATCCGCCGCTGATCGATAGCAAAGGTGTGGGTTCGCTATACCGGCTCTCGGAAATCAGCAATCCCGCGGCAACGATGAGCCTCAAACTCAAAAGCGGCTTCTTTGAAAATCACCAGTTGATCGCCACCGGAAATGGTCCCACCATCCCAGCACCGGTGATCAATTCGAGTTTCAGTAGTGCAGAGCTACCCTTGATCAGTTTTGACGGGATCACGTTGCTCAGCTTTGATGGCAACACTTGGGCGGATCAATTTGGTGCCTTTCCCTTTTCCAGACAACCTTATGATTATCCGATCACGGTAAGCAATCAAAGCCAAAACAGCTTCAAAGAACTGATCGCGGTTAGTGATAATTGCCTGAAATTCATCGAGTTTTGGGATGACGCGCTCAGCCTGTCTCCGATCACGTTTCCGGATAATATCATTTGTGCTCCGCTAACGTTTGCCGATGCTGTGTTTTCATCCACTCCGCAGACGCTTTTCAAAATCCAAAACAATGCCATCGTAGATTATATCCCGCTACCGGGTATCAAACGCATGAGCATGTATCACGATCATGCCCTTGCGGTCCTGACCTTAAATAAGCTGGTTCTGATAGATCCGCTTAATATGCAGCTAATGCGTGAGCTATCACTCTCGGAGGCTTTCGGCGATTATGAACCTGTGGCTTTTTCCGAAATCAGTGGTTCCACGAGATACCTCTTCATCATGTCCAACGCGGGGAACATCTATCGTTTCAACGAGGTGGATTTGATCCGTATCTTCTCAAACCCAGGCACTGTCACCCCCACACAAATGGGCATCACCAAGTTTGGCGTTCAATCCCCGGTGATCTTTTTCGGCATTGGCAAACGCGCCCACGCGATCAAATCCGATGGCAGCTTCTTAAGCGCTTTCCCATACATATACCCCAATGGAACATTTACCGGCATGGCACACGTTTACGCGCTTGGGGATTTCATCTATTTGCCTATCCTGTCAAAGGGATACCTTGCTCTGACGCCGGAAGCGAAGATTTCCTGGTCACGCTCGCTGATCCCCCATAACGTAAAAAAACAAGACTATTTTTTCTGGGAACCTGTCTCCGGCAGGCTGAACTGGTATTATTCCGATTTGGAAGCAAACGTCCACATACATCAGGTCTCCATGCCGCAGAACCCCATCCGCTGGAATGGTTTCCGCAATGCCGAATCTGGCGTCTTCAAAGGTGATCTGCATGAAGAAACAGCTTCCGCCACAAGTTTTAATGCTTATGTCTATCCCAATCCAGTGCGTGGAAGCGATTATCGCCTGCGTCTTGAAAACGCCACCGGACCGATCAAGATATCGATCTTTGACGTGTCCGGTCTCAGAATCGAAAGCCATGACATCGATGCTAATGCTACCGTGCTGCGGGATATTCAGCTTAGTTCCCTCAGGCTCGCCTCCGGAGTCTATATCCTGAACGTTCGCAGCGGAAACAAAAGCAAACGCATCAAATTTGCCATAGAAAAGTGATCATACTAAACTAATTCAGGGAGAGTGAGTTTAAGAAAATGAAGATGGCACATTTATAAATAGCGAGTTGACAATTTGCTGAGACAGACATTCAAAAATAATACTTGTTTGATCAAGTCAAATGATGATCTTATAAAGGGGAAAGAATCAAGATCGAGTAGTGTAAAACATATAGTGAAGCGAGGTGATTACCATGCGTAAGGTGATATTGTTCTTACTGTTTACTGGCAGCCTGTTATGGGGACAGACATGGATCAGATCATACGCACTAGTGTCATGTCAAGCGTTTCATGTCGCAAGCAGGAAGCCGAATTCCGATTCGGCTGTGGCAAATCGGAAATTGCCACCCCATACCATGCTTGACATGACAATAGTAGATCGCATTAGTAAAAAACAGTGTCGTTTTAGATAACTATGATCTCCGAACTAAGATCGTCCGGAGCTGAGATGTTATGATGAAGGAGAAACTGCGATGTTAAAGTCACTAAGATTGCTTGGTACAATGTTTGTAGTGCTACTCTGCGGTATGGCTTTTGCCCAGAGCGGGTATGTCTATACCCAGGAACTCGATTCCGTATATGCCTCAAGGTCAATATATGTCTGTTCCGATAACAGCGTGGTGGTTTTAGGGAATTCAGATGATATCGAAGAATTTCATTATATGTCTATTGCTATTACTAAGCTCGATCCTCTTGGTAATTTGCTCTGGAGACGATATATATACCCTGGAGTATATCCTTTTATATCAATAACAGGGGTTGATATAGATGCAGAGGATAAAGTGACTTTTATAACCACATATTTTGGGGGCAGCTATATTCAATTGGGGACGATAGACAGTATTGGAGTAATCAATTTCCTATCTAATCCTATTGAGATTCCCATTGTGGGAATTACCTTCAACAAAGCGCTACGCACCCCAAACAATGAGATTGTCGCGGTCGGCAAGGCATCACAATGGTACGATGTATCTTCCGCTTGTTATTTTCGCTTTTCTGCAATTGGAGATACACTTGCCACTGCCTTCTGGACTGTGGATCAGGGGAGTCAATATCTGGTAGCCGAGGCTTTCGATCTTGCTATGAAAGACAATGGAAATATTCTTGTAACGTGTTCATTGTATACTGGTTTAGGAACTATTCTTGAGATAAATCAAAATGGCTCTATTGTTAATCGCACGAACTTACCAGGAAATGATCATTTTTATGTAGTTTCTATTTGTAGGGAAGATAATAATCCATCATACATTGTAGCATATCGTATGGGTGAGTTCCCAAACATGAACGTTCACATAAACAGATTTGAAGGTGGTCTGTTTGAGCCACTTTTTTTAATAACTAACAATGTTATATCCGACGTTGATTCGATGATTCTTGGGGCAGACTGTCTCTATATTTGTGGTTATCTGTCAACAAATGGCGTGTTGGTTAAACTGAATTATAACGGAGATATATATTGGGTTTGGAATTATCAAGGATACAATAGCTGCCCCTACTTATGGGATGGATTTGGTTTTCCATCAACAGCATTGCTTGGCCTTGATTCGGATAGCTGTGTGTGTTGGGCATGGGGGAATTCAGGACAGCAGGTAGTTATCAAGCTACTACCGAATGGGCAGGTGCCAGCGGAGGATGAAATACAAACTCCGCCAGTAAACTTTTTATCAGCCTATCCCAATCCGATGAAGGATCATATAAACATCAAAATCGGGCAAAATAATGAGCCCGTTTTTTGTGAAAACTCCATTGATATCTTCAACATCAAAGGTCAGTTAGTGCGATCTCTGATGCTGACCAGAGGTGTAGCTGAATGGGACGGTAAGGACAACCTAGGAAACCAATGTTCCAATGGTATTTACTTGCTACGCTTGGCTAATAGCAAAACCCATATAACAAAAATATGTAAAACATTTTAGGAGGAAAAATGAAACGACTGTTCATTTTGTGTTATCTACTTGGAATGATGAGTTCCATTTTTGCCGTCTATGTAATCAACCGAACGATAACGATTAATGCTGCGACTTTAGCGGCAATGAGAAGCTCGGCATCTCCTGCAAGTACTTTCTTTGACCCCTACATCGATAATCTGTCGGAGTCAAACAGTATATTGATCCAAGATGATGCTAATCTAAGCATGACACGAGCTGTGCCAGATACGATCAGTAAAATGAATGATGCAGTCAATTTGCCCCTAAGGCTAAATGAAGCTATGTTTGAAGAAAGTAATAATCTAAATTATATCAACAATATTCTTAGCGATTTGTCATATGTCCCATCAGATACAGTTTCAGCATTATACTATTTCAGAAATACAAGTGAACCCGCAGATGCAAGGGCTTTGCACTTAACATATTATACAATCAACGCCGCAATGCTGTACGATTGCCTGTCTTACGTTCCAACCAGCATTGTCCCCGATTCAGCAAAATTGAAGCTGAGGGATATATTGCTGGCAAGCATTCACTTAACTGTGGAGACTATAGATTCATACAATGACTTATCCAGTATTCAAAACAAACGTTGGGAAGAAAACCTTCCGGTGAGTTATGCGTATCCCGCTTTTAGTATCATCCAATACAGGCTCCAAATGTTCGGAGCTATGGGACTTGCTGCCTTGCTGTTGAGGGAGTCTGAGCCTTCGTTGGTAAACGAAATGAATGGACATTTGGATTACATCAATAATGTTCTGCTAAATGAACCGATACCATACACCTTTCCTGCAGACAAGCAGTATCAGGGCATGCTTGCTTTTCATACGACCAATTCAGGAGCTTATTTTGAGAGCTTGGGCTACCAAGGTCAATTGCTTCAAATGCTCTGCCCATTTTTTACTGCATACAGGAGATTATCTAATGGAAACGTAAATTATTACAATAACCAATACATTGTATCTTGGATAAACGATTTAACAAGAAAGGTGACTCCAACAGAAGCAGATTGGCCTTATAACGATGATTGGGGTAGGAAATCTGTTAATCCCAGTCCTGTTTTCTTCTACTATAACAACAGCAACAATCAAGAGGTACGAAACAAGTGCGCCTGGTACGTTAAAAGCAAGCCGACATCAAGTTATGCATCATATGGAGACGCATGTAGGAGCTATATCTTGGCAAAGTATCTCTCAGATCCGAGTGTATCGCCAGGAATAAGTAGTCTTGATTATATTCCAGAGTTTATCAGGCAAGGTTCGTCCTCGAATAGTGAATACTCAATTCTCAGAAAGCCAATCAGTGGAGATTTTACAACAACTTTATCAGAATTCAAAAACGCCGCATCGATGTGTATTTTGCATGAAAACAGCTTTTCGCCTTACCACGGACAATCTGATCATCTCAGTTACTCGTTTTACTATAAAGGAATGCCTTTTCTGATTGATCCAGGATATCGGGTTGTAAACACCAATTCACAGCTGCCACCTGCAGCAATCGCGAATGATTTAAATAATTGGAACTACGGCCGAGAATGGATGAGATCGATATATGCCCATAACATGATAGTGATTGATCCAGATGAAGTCAAAGAGAAATGGGAATTGAATAAATACTATTGGGATTATGGTTCATATAATGTGCCCGGAGTAGGAATAACGGGGACTTACCGTCCGTTTAGTGCGTTTGGCAACTACAGCGATACCGTTGTAAATGTTGAAGATATTGTACGGGATCCTTGTTATAGAGATTACTATCAACGGTCTGAGAATCTTGATTTGATCAGGACAAGAATCATGTACGATAATGCTAATGCGAACACTCCTATCTCAGAGCTCCGACGCTCGTTTATGAGGCATGAAGATGTTTTTCTGATTTACGATGACATTCATTCCTTGGATAGCAATCTCCATAATTACAGCAATTTATACCAGTTTGGTTCTTTTAATCAAACATCTGCCCCAATTGTTGAAAATCCATATGGCTTCAATATTAACAAGGGAGGCATCTTAGTTGATATGATCTGTGGTTCCACGGGAGTCTATAATAACCAGATGGACAACCCATCGACAGGTTTTGATAATTGGTATTTTCCTACATCCTGGGTGTTTACGAGTACCCCGGACAGCCCCAGCAGTAATTATCAATATGGGCATGCCAGAGGCAGGACTGAAATTGTTGATTCTGGCGATATTTCATTCATGATGATAGTTATCCCTCAAGATGATACCAATCCTATTGCTATTCAAAATATTACGCATGAACCAATGACAAAATATGGTGTCGAAATCTCACAAAACACAAGATTAGAACCTATACAGCCAGTGTCCAGTTTCTTTGGATGCACAAATGGATCTCAACAGAATTTAACATTTGGCGACAAAGTGATAGGAACAAACGGGAAAATGTTTGCATTGTCAATACTATCTAATGTTCAACCATTTGTTGTAGACAAATCAATAGTTCTTCTTGAAGGGGACAATCTAATTCTAAATGGAGAGGAACTCTATCGTCGGTATTCTGGATATGATAGGGGATTATCTGCAACGTATTCTGGAACCTCGCTTGATATTGTTTATCATAGTACATCACTATCATACCCAAGGTTTAAGGTAGTCAGAGCAGGGACAAATCCAGATCATTTTACTGCCATTATGCGAACACAGCTTGAACCAGTGATTCCTGAGCCAATACCCCATCCTGATGATCCCGATTATCGGTATTTCTCGACAGATATTATTCACTCATTGGCCTATGATGACCAGTATTTCTATGTGAACTACAGTTGGAACGAGCTTAACGCGGCAGGCTTGAACAACGGAAGCCTGACAATTGTGAAAGGGACAATACCTCAGGCTCTCCTGAGCAATGATCTCATATTGCATGGTGAGATAGCAATCACGGGAACCTTATCAATTGGCATCGGGATCAGTTTGGCTATCAATCCGGGCAGTATGATCTCTTTTTCTGATGCAGCGGCAATCCTCAATCATGGTGAGCTGATAATCGACGGAGGCGGATACACAAGTTCCAGGAGCAGCATCAGTCCATATCAGCGTTGGGGTGGTATCACCACGTCACGGACTGGAATACTGACTTGCCAAAATGCCTTCATTGAAAATGCGGTAACCGGCATCCATGTCCGAGGGACGGCAAATATCTCCAATAGTGAGATCAAGGGATGCGACAAGGGATTGGCAATTGAGACTCCCCGGACTTTTGTAATTTTGAATAATCTGCTCCACCAAAACCATAACGGCATTGTCATTTCAAACAACTATGCAGTCAGCAACAGTGTTATCGCAGATAACGAGATCACCGCAAATCAGATTGGCATCATTGTGTACAACAGCAATACCAAACTGTCCCACAACAACATATACCACAATAGCCAGGGCGGGATTTACTTGATCAACGGTTCAGAGCCGGTTCTAAAACACAATTTGATTACTTTCTCCGAGGGAAATGGCACCATTTGGCCGGAGATCATGCTTGAAAGCAACTCATATCCGGTAATGGATGGTATGTGTAATGACATCAATGTCGATGGATTGGGTTATTCCCTGCATAACGCTTCGCTAAATCTCAAACAGTTTTATGCGAGAAACAACTATTGGGGCTCCACCTCTTCTCGTCAAATTCGCAACTGGATTCATCCTCCAAACTGGGACGTGATATTTGAGCCGTTTAGTCTTGAGCCCAATCAGTCGTTTGTAAACTGGTATGATGATCCTTTCCGGCAAGCTTTGATCGCTGAGGAAAGTGGCGATCTGTATCTTTCAGGACAGCTATATAAAACCGTTGTTCAAAATGAGCCGGATAGTTTGTATGCTCTGCAAAGCTTGGGGAGACTAAACTCCTTATATGCGTTTTCCGATAGTTTGATCAGTGATCTCAGAAATCTGTATGGGTCATATTTGTCCGTCTGTTCGGACAGCATGTTGATCAAGAGCGCTGAATTGAAGTACATTATGCTCGACCGCTTTGATGGCATGTATCCCTGTGCGGTGCAATCATATGACAACCTGTTAAGCGCTTCTGTCTCTGAGATTGATTCGCTGTTATGTTTACTCGATATAGCCTATACTCTCCAAGAAATGTACTATGACGATATGAGCAAGGGATCACCTCCCTCAATGTCCTATGTTGCCAACGGCTTAGCAATATCATCCCTTAAAGATGCCAGACACAGCATCGATATGCTACTGAATAGAATCATCACCAAAGCAAGCAACAGCGTTGACTATTGCCCGCCCGCACCGGTTAAGCTTGATATATCAAACTATCCCAATCCATTCAATCCTTCCACCACCGTCACATTTTCACTCCCCCTTCCGGGTAAAGTGAAATTGACTGTTTACAATACCCGCGGTCAAAGAGTAAAAGAGTTAATAGACCAAGAAATGCCCCGTGGTTTCCATAAACTTGTGTGGAACGGCAGGGACAACAATAACCGTGGCGTTGGCTCCGGAATTTACTTCATCCGTCTGGAATTAGGCGGGAAATCCAACGTGCACAAAGTGATGCTAATAAAATAAGGCAATAAGAGGATAACAATGAAAAAGACACTCATCATCCTGTTCGTTCTGATAGTCGGACTCGGCTTGTATGCTCAAAAACAGGGCATCGACGACATGCTATTTGAAGAGGACAACAAATCAAAGCAATCCGAGAATCTGGACAACGATATCATCAGATTCAATTTTGAAAAGAAGAATGCGCGCCGGGCGATGCTCTATTCCGCCATCCTACCGGGCGCGGGACAGTTTTATACCGATCCCAGCGCGATCATGACCTGGGGCTTCCCGGTGATCGAGATCGCCATGATCGGCGGAATCGTCTATTTTTCATCGCAGGGAAACAGCAAAACCAAGGATTTGGAAAAGTTTGCCAATGGTGAGATCATCACGCAGGTTTTCGACTATACCGTCAATGGGGTCGATTATAGCTATACCTATACTGGAACACGCTATAACAGGACCTACCAGAATCAGGTGCAACAAATACTCAAAAGCGTGAACGCCTACGATATCTACGACGACGGTTTCTTCAGGCTCGACGCCACGAACACCCAACACTTCTATGAAGATATCGGCAAGTATAACAAATATGTCTTTGGTTGGGCGGATTGGTATCATACTTTCGCCACCGATCCCACTCAGGATCAAGATTGTGTGCTTGGTGAGCAGAGCTTTGTCGGAGCTTGGGTCTGGACGGGAAGCACAGATCCCCAGTTGATCCATCTGCGTCGATGGACAGGAAACCATAGCATTGAAAACTACCTCAACGACGACCTCGATTCTCCTGTATCTCCCGGATCTGCGATCGCCACACCCTGGCGGCAAGAATATATCCAGATGCGTAAGGACGCTAACACCCAATACGGTCATGCCAGATTATTTACTCTCGGGCTGGCTTTCAATCATATCACCAGCGCCGTGCATGCCGTGCTGCAAGCCAACCGGGTCAATCGCAAGTACCTTTCGGATACGGGCATCAAGCTTCAACCCTATGCCACCGTGCGGGACGATCAGTTCACTCCCATGCTTGGTTTCACCCTCAAATACTAAGCCGGTATGACTAAAGCCCGCTTTCTCTGCATCCTGATCATGATCCTTGCGGTCAAAATCTCGGCTCTGCCCCGCGTTGCTTATATCGGAATGTCTGCTGCTCTGCCCGGCAGCGGAGAACTGGCATTGGGAAAGAGCGCACGTGGAATGACGCTGTTGACGTTTGACCTGATATCTCTTTCAGCCTTTCTGGGCACCCAGACCCAGGTGGATGACCTCACCAAAAGCTTCAAACAATATGCGCTGACCCATGCAGGTGTTCCGATCAACACCGACGAACGGTATTATCAGCATATCCAGCAGTATATCAGTTCAAAAGAATTCAATCGCTTTCAAATGCTCATGGCGAGGAATTACTTTCTGATCTATCAATATAACCCGGATGGCTACTCGGAATACATCGCCGCCAACACCTACGGTGAAGATGAATCATGGAACTGGGACAGCGACGAGCAATTTCGCAAGTATCGCAAATTGCGTACCAATCGCCAGAAAGCCAAGATGTACAACAATCTCAGCCTGGGTATTTTGCTCTTGAACCGGGCTGTCAGCGTGATCGACACGGCGATCCTCTCTGCAAATCCAAACAAGGCAAGTAATGTGTATTTCAGTCCCCACGGCGAGGACGGCATCATGATCAATTGTAAGATAGACTTCTAAAGGAGTGCGCCTTGAAACGAAACATCATCATCATCCTCATTCTGATCTCCGCTTTGGGACTTTCCGCTCAGAGCAAGGGGTTGCAGTTTTTGCAGTCGTTAGCGGTGCCTGGTCTCAGCCAGGTAAGAAACGGCAAATCATACGGTTATGCAATGATGACCAGCGAGGTTGGGATCATTTCGACGCTCATAGTTCTCAACCAAGAACAGCAGCTAAGAGAGCAGGAATATTACGAATTTGCCATCCGCCACGCGCACATCGCACCCCGGGATTATGAAGACCAGTATTTCCGCGACCTCAGCCGCTATAACAGCAGCGGATTCGAAGCCAACGGATACAATGCCATGATCCGCCAGAGAGCGATAAACCTCTATCCAAATGATCCCGCGGGGCAACAACAATACATCGATGAAAACATCTATCCCGAGGATTATGCCTGGTATTGGGATTCTTCCGGGCATCGGGGTCAATACAGCCAGATCAGGATTAAAACCCAGGATCTCCGGGATTATGGCAAAATGGCGATCGGCGTCTTGATTCTGAATCATCTGATCAGCGGGTTTGATGTTTTGCGCTATCATTCTGAGGATCGGCGGGCGAAGGTCTATTTTGATATATTGGACAGCGCGCCAATGGTGAAGATCAACTATGAGTGGTGAACGGCAGGCTAATTTGAAAAAGAGAGATACAATATGAAACGTATGTTATTGCTACTCGTGTTGATAGGGATCATGCTATCCCTTGCAGCAGAAGGACTGATAATCAGAAAGCTGAAACAGAAAGCACTTGCCGGAGATTATGAATCTCAGGTCATGTTAGCCGACAGTTATTATTTTGGCGTGGGAGCTAAAAAAGACCTAGCAGAAGCGCTCAAATGGTTGCATGTAGCAGCCGTAAAAGCTGATCCCCAGATTCAATACAAGATCGGAAATGCATATTTTTATGCAGAAGGCACAGTGGCGGACACAAGCGCTGCGCTGCATTGGTATCGCATGGCGGCAGAGCAAGACCATGTGGATGCGCAATACAAACTGGGGGAATGCTATTATCTGGGCACTGGCGTGAAAAAGGACTATGTCGAGGCAGTGTATTGGTTTTCCGCCGCTGCCGCACAAGGCCATCTCTGGGCGCAGAACATATTGGCAGATTGTCTTTTCGTGGGCAAAGGCACACAGCGCGATCCACGCGAAGCGGAAAAATGGTATTCTTATGCCGCAAACCAAGGTTTTGACTGGGCTCAGTATCGCCTCGGAAAACGCTATCTGGAAGGAATCGGAGTCGATCAGGATAACCAAAAAGCCTTCTTTTGGTTTGAAAAAGCGGCAGATCAAGCATACCCGATCGCATTGCACGCGCTGGGAATACTATACTTAAATGGCACTGGTACCAAGCCAACCCCCAAGGAAGCATTGGTCAATTTTATCTTGGTAAGATTGTGCGACCCCACCTCGACAGATGAACTATCACAAAACATCGCAGCGGCTAAAAAAGCTTTGACAGAGATCGAAATCACCAATGCCGAAAAAGAGGCACAAAGGCGTTTTGAGCGTTTTCTGAAGAATAAAACCGGCGATAAGTAGCTTATATTCCAAGCTCGTTTTATATTTGGTAGATCGTCCTGAATGAATTGAAAATTGAGAATTGATGAGCGACAAATTGAGAATTGAGAATTGAAAATTGAGAATTGGTGGAGCTGGAGCCCGCATTCACCCGTTCACCTGTTCACCTGTTCACCTGTACCCCAATAGCATTACGGAGTCAATACGGACTTAGTCCGTATTGATACCGTAATGCTAAGGGGGAAGATGTGAAGTGGGGTGGGGTGGGGAATTCCGATTCCTCACAGCTTGGCAAAACACAGCCGAATCGGAGTTCGGCTTCCCAATGGGGTGCAGCTTTCACCTGTTCACTCGCTCACGCCCCTCCCCCATCCCCTGCCTGCCATATCCTTTGAATCAAAGCATCTGCATTGCGGGGCAAGCACATAGCGCGTTTTTCATAAGAAGGAAGCGTCTATATATAGTGCCTTACGCAGTTAATTAGTTACTTTAGTTACCTGATTTCCTATTATTAACCCCTAAGCTAATTCTTATATATATATAATAGAGAACCAAGTAATAAAAGTAACTCTTGGCGATCGGATTATGGAACTACCGACGTCTCCGTCGGTTCTTGTCCGCAGTTTCTCACCAACTACCAGCCCAAAAGCCGTTTATAGCTTTCTGGTTGGTAGTAAGTTCGTTATGGATGTCTTTTGAGTATAAGCAGAAATCAGCCTATAGCTTTCTGGATTATCTGATATATTACATCCGGCTTGATTTTCATCATGCAATCAAAATGCCCAAGAGGGCA
Organism: Candidatus Cloacimonadaceae bacterium; assembly: GCA_030693415.1. Taxonomy (NCBI): domain Bacteria; kingdom Pseudomonadati; phylum Candidatus Cloacimonadota; class Cloacimonadia (SeqCode); order Cloacimonadales (SeqCode); family Cloacimonadaceae (SeqCode); species Cloacimonadaceae bacterium (SeqCode). The sequence continues at coordinate 15,365 of JAUYAR010000182.1, forward strand.
GCGCTTTACGCCGTGCAATGAACATGGCTGACATGGAAGATCGAGACAGAGCAGAATCGCGTTTTCGTTTTGGGGTGCGAAGCCCAAGCGGGGATGAGTGGATCCAAAGATGGCGATCTGTTTCTTGTTCAGCGCCGCGGCAAGATGCATCGGACCGCTGTCTCCGCTGATAACAAGATCGCATCGTGCCAGCACGCGGTTCAATTCAGAAAAAGAAAGAGCACCGCAAAGATTGATTGCGGTTTCGGGATTCGAATCCGCAAGTCTCAAGCACAGGTGGTTTTCCTGTTTGGAGCCGAACAACAGGAATCGGTAATCCCGACCGGTCATTTTGATCATCTCGTCCAAATATCGCAACGGGTAGATCTTGGTGGGATGGGCGGCTCCGGGAAATATGGCGATCGTCGTTTTACCAGTTGCGAAATCCGGCAGTAAATCAAGATTGCTCGTTTGCTCCGGAAGCCCGATCCGTGGGGAAGAAACGCTCATTATTTGATCCTCGGAAACGATACCTCTCAAAGCGGAAAAGTAGAGCCGCGTGGTCGATTCGATCGCGAGATCGCGGGCTCCGGAAACGATGGCTTTCCGAATGCCGCGTTGTTTGTCGTAAACTCTTTTGATATTTGCATTTACAAGGTTTTTGATCAACCATGAGGCAAGCTTAGCATGCAGATCGAGGACGAGGTCATATCGGCTGTGTGTCAGCAGTTTATGCCAGCGGATGCTCTTTTCATAAACGAGCACCGAGATCCGTTTGTCCAGACATCGCACCAGTTCCGCAAATTGTGCTTTGCAGATATAGTGGATCTCGGAATCTGGATATGCCTCAAAAAGTAGTGAGATCACAGGCTGCGTGAGGATAATGTCCCCCATTGAGCTCAACCTGATGATAAGTATTTTCATAGCATGGACTTGATGATGTCCGGGACAGTTGCAAGGGCATGGGGTATCCTGTCGATATCCTTACCTCCCGCCATGGCGGAATCCGGCCTGCCGCCGCCTTTTCCACCCACGAGTAAAGCCACTTGTGCAGCGATCTTTCCGGCGTGCAAACGCGAGGTCATTTCAGCTCCGAGTACGGTGAGGATATTCAACTTTTCTCCGGACCTGCTAAACAGCACGGCGACAATGTCTTTGGCTTTGTCCCGAATGGCGTCGCCAAGTTGGCGCAATTGTTCGGCATCCCGCACTTGCACTTCGCGGTTGATGAGACGATAACCGTCTATGAAAACGGCTTTGTCCAACAGTTCGTCCACTAACGATCCGGCTTGTTTGGCGCTATATTGTTTTGCCAAAACTTCCATTTCACGGATTTGTTTTTGCAGAGATTCCAGCTTGGTGTCGATCATGTATTCCGGACAGTGCAATGTGTTGGCGATGCTGGTAATTCTATTCTGCAAATCTTCCACGAAAGCAAGCGCAGCGCGTCCGGTGATCGCTTCGATTCTGCGAATTCCGGCTGCGGAAGAGGATTCGCCGATGATCTTGAAAAGCCCGATCTCGCCGCTGGATTGGACATGCGTTCCCCCACAGAGTTCTTTGGAAAAGTCTTCTATCGATACCACGCGAACTTGGTCTCCGTATTTTTCTCCAAATAGAGCGACCGCACCTTCCAAACGGGCTTCCGCGATGGGAAGGACTCTGACATTTAGCGGAAGGTTATCCAAAATGGCGAGATTGACAGTGCTTTCGATGCGGTCTATCTCATCTTTGGACAAGGCTTTGACGTGGGTGAAATCAAATCTTAGATAACCCGGCGCCACGAGTGAGCCTTTTTGTTGAACATGTTCGCCCAAAACGCTTTTCAGGGCTTTGTGCAAAAGGTGGGTGGCGGTGTGGTTGCGTTTGATGTCCTTGCGGCGTTGATCGTCGATTTTTGCAATCACCGGCTGGTTGTTTATGAAGCCTCTCACGAGCCTGCCAATGTGAATATAGGCGTCTTCGGCTTTGCGCACATCGGTGATTTCCGCTTCAAAACCGGCGTTGAATATCCTTCCCGTATCGGCAAGCTGACCTCCGGATTCCGCAAAGAATGGAGTTCTGTCCAACTGCAAGCCAACTTGTTGATCGGCATCAAGATAGTATCTTTGCACGTAGCTTTCAGTTTCCGTGGAATCGTAGCCGGTAAACTCCGTTGGCGTCGCTTGCTTCAGTTCGATCCAGTCTATATCTTCGTTTTGCAGGGAAAACTTGGAAGCCTTTCGGGCGCGTTCCTTTTGGCTTTCCATCTGGTTATCAAAACCGGAGGTATCGACTCCGAGCCCCTTTTCTTCTGCTAAAATGAGCGTCAAATCCAACGGAAAACCGAATGTGTCATAGAGCATGAAAGCGTCTTTACCAGAGATCGTGGTTGTTTCAAGCCGCGCACAAATATCGGCAAAGCGCTCCAAACCGGTATCCAGAGTATGATTGAAGCGTTCTTCTTCCGCTCTGATGACCATTTTGATATATTCGTCCTTGCCCTTGAGCTCATAAAAATGGTGTCCCATGATCCCGATCACGCTGTCCACCAAATGGTAAAGGAAGGGTTCACGGAATCCGAGTAATCTCCCGTGACGCGCAGCCCGGCGAAGAATTCTGCGGAGCACGTAGCCGCGCCCCTCGTTGGAAGGGAAACCACCATCGGCAAGCGCGAAACACAGACAACGGATATGGTCTGCCACCACGCGATGTGAGATTCCGCTTTCGGGGATGTATTGGACGCCGCTCAGTTTCGCGATTTGTTCGATGATCGGCACGAAAAGATCGGTTTCATAGTTGCTGTTTTTGTGTTGCAAGACTTGTGCGATGCGTTCCAAGCCGGCGCCGGTATCCACGAAACGGTCTTTCAGAGGAGTGAGCTCGCGATTTTCCTCACGCTTGTATTGAATAAACACCAGATTCCATAACTCTATGTAGCGGGAGCAATTGCCATTCACTTCACAGATATGGTCGGCTTCATTTTGTCTATCACAATGCTCCTCACCCTTATCGAAATGGATCTCCGAACAGGGACCGCAGGGTCCCGTTTCGCCCATTTCCCAGAAATTGTCCTTATCGCCGTGATAGCTGATGTGATCGTGCTTGATATCCGTGAGCTCTTTCCATAAGTCATAAGCTTCGCTATCCGTATGATGCACAGTGGCATGGAGCTTGTCTTTGGGCAATCTCCACAGATCGGTCAAGAGTTCCCAAGCCCAGACGATCGCTTCTTTTTTGTAATAGTCGCCGAAAGACCAGTTTCCCAACATTTCGAAGAATGTGTGATGATATCCGTCCTTGCCCACTTCCTCAAGGTCGTTGTGTTTACCGCCGGCGCGAATGCACTTTTGGCTGTTTACCGCTCTTTTGACTTCGGCTTCTTTGATGCCCAAAAAGATGTTTTTAAACTGGTTCATCCCCGCGTTTGCAAAAAGCAGGGTGGGGTCGTCGCTCGGAACCACCGGAGAAGAAGGAACTTCGTTGTGTCCCTTGCTTTTGAAGAAATCGATGAACTGCTGTCTGATATCCTTGCTACTCGACACTTGCGATCACCTCGTTGCCTTCGACTGTGTCAAAATGTTCGATTATCCATTTTTCCGCGCTCCAGGCAGCGATTGCTCCATCGGAAGCGGCGGTCACAACCTGCCTGAGAACCGTGTGACGGATGTCCCCCGCGGCATAAATACCTGGAACGTTGGTTTGCATAAATTCGTCGGTGAGAACGAAACCGGAGCTATCCAGATTAATTCTGGATTCAAGCAGATCGTTATTGGGAAGAATGCCGACGTAGATGAAAACTCCATCAACTTTGATTAGCGAAATCTCCTCCTTCTTGAGATTATAGATTTCCAGCTCCTGCACCGTTTTTTCTCCTCTGATCTCCTGGAGGACGCTGTCCCAGATAAACTCAATCTTGGGGTTTTTCAAAGCGCGCTCCTGAATGATCTTTTGGGCACGAAGCTCGTCCCGGCGGTGGATCACATATACTTTTTTGGCAAAACGGGTGAGGAAAATGCCTTCCTCTATTGCGGAATCGCCTCCGCCGATGACGGCCACGATCTTATCCCGGTAAAGTGCTCCATCGCAAGTGGCGCAATAGGATACGCCGCGTCCAATGAATGCTTCTTCGCCGGGAACGTTCAAAAGGCGTGGATGCGCGCCGGTGCAGATGACGATGCTTTTGGCACGATACTTATTTTCGTGGGTTGCGATGATCTTGCACAAACCCTCCAAGCCGATAGCAGTAACTTCTTCGTCGATGAAATGCGCGCCAAAGCGTTCCGCCTGCCTTCTCATCTTGTCCGTGAGATCAAATCCGGATAGTGGTTCCTCAAATCCGGGATAGTTTTCCACTTCGTTGGTCACGGTGATCTGCCCACCCACGATCGCTTTTTCGAATATGCCGGTTTTCAATCCGCCACGCGCACTGTAGAGTGCAGCACTCAATCCGGCAGGTCCTGCTCCGATTATTATAACGTCATAACGCATTTTAGCCTCGTTGTTTTCATATATTTCCATATCATTACTTCTGTTTTTGCACAGCGGATATCGTCAAGTGAAATTCAAACAATCGAGACTGTTCAACAAATCCACGAAATATGGATTTACCGACGTCCCCGTCGGTTCATGCGCGGCTTGGAGATGTTTTTGCAACCATTGGATACAGGGGGTTTCGCATTCGCTCCATCCCGAGCTATCGTGTGTCGCCCCAGATGGCGCTGCAGCGCTGGAACCGACGGGGACGTCGGTAATTCCATATCCGTTCTACGAACTGGTCAAGGTTGAACCTCATCTCAGATCTCTTCTCTCAATTCTCTTCTCTGATCCCTCTGTTTCTCTGTGGTGAAATTCATCAAATGAATCTCTCTGCTCTGGCGCTGCTTTTACTCCGCTTTCCTCTGTGTTTAGCTCATCAAAACGACAATCAAGCTCCAAGAACCGGAGAAAGTTCTTGACGGAAAACGCCCCCATACATATATGAACACATATTCATATTAATGAGGTAACCATGGAGACGAACTGTCTGTGCAAAATGATCGGTGATAGCGAGATAAATGAGATCAAAGCCAATCTTCCGGATGGGCAGACGATAGACTATTTGAGCGAGTTTTTCAAGGTATTTGGGGATAGTTCCCGGCTGAAGATTCTCTATTTTCTATCCCGACATGAGCTTTGTGTAGCGGATCTTTCCACCTTGGTGGAAATGCATCAATCTGCCGTTTCGCACCAGCTCAAGATACTGCGTATGAATCGCTTGGTGAAGTATCGCAAGGACGGCACGACCATCTATTACGCTCTGGACGACGCGCATGTCCAATCTATTTTCGCTGTGGCGCTTGAACACATCCGCGAAGCGAGATTCTGATGATCATCAAAGAATATGAGATTAGCAATCTCAATTGTGCCGGCTGCAGCGCCAAGATCGAAGACAAGATCAAATCCCTTCCCGAAGTCAGTTTTGCCAATCTGGACTTTCTCAATAAAAAACTCACTATTCAGTTTCATGAATCGATAGACAACGCTCTTGAGCGGTTAAATCAGATCGCGGATAGCATCGAAGCTGGAGTCAGCATTGCCCCGATCGGCTTGGCGGTTCCACAGGGAAAATCCAAGTTTTTCTGGCTGCCCATCGGCTTGGGCGTGTTTATGATCATTGCGGCGCACTTCGTTTCGCTTTCGCCATTGGCGGAAACACTCATCGGTATCATCGCCTATCTGCTTGTCGCTCATCGCGTATTGATGGTGGCGCTGAAAGGTTTGCTGAGGAAAAAGGTCTTCTCCGAGCATTTTTTGATGAGCATCGCGACTATCGGTGCAATCTATCTCGGAGAATACACCGAAGCCGCGGCGGTGATGGTTTTATATGAGATCGGGCAGTATCTTGAAAACCGGGCGATAGAGCGTTCCCGGTCGTCAATCAAAAGCATGCTATCCCTGAAACCGGAACGCGCACACAAGCAAACCCCAGATGGCATAAAGGATTACAAGCTCTCGGAGATCGCAACCGGAGACATCATCCTCGTCTATCCGGGTGAAAGAGTTCCCTTGGACGCGGTGATCACCAAAGGCGAAACGACAGTGGACACCTCATCTCTGACCGGAGAAGCGGAGCCGCTTTACGTGAACGAAGGCATGGACATCTATGCCGGCTACATGAACAATAGCGGACTGATCAAAGCCTGTGTCCGCAGCGTGGAAGCGGAAAGCACTATTTCGCGCATCCTGAAACTGATCGAAAGCGCCACCGCACGGAAATCCCCCCAGGAAAAGTTCATCACCCGCTTTGCCGGATATTATACTCCAGCAGTGGTGCTCGGAGCTTTCCTGGTATTTTTGATCCCGGTTTTGTTGGGAGCTTCATCTGAGGTCTGGTTGAAACGCTCGCTGGTATTTTTGATCGTCTCCTGTCCCTGCGCTTTGGTGATTTCCATCCCGCTCACCTATTACATCAGCATCGGTATTGCCGCAAAACGGGGTATCATCTTGAAAGGCAGCAACTATCTGGACGTGCTAAATAAAGTCCGCACCGTCGTCTTTGACAAGACCGGAACCCTCACCACCGGCGAGCTCAAGATCGACAAGCTGCTGATCTTGGACGAAAGCAATCCCGAAGAGCTGATCGACACGCTCTACCGCGCTGAATACACTTCTTCGCATCCCTTTGCTCTGGCGATCAAAAGCGCCTATTCCGCGGAATACTCACCCGCGTTGGTAAATGCTTATTCGGAATATTCAGGCAAAGGTATTCTGCTGCAATATGATAGCGATCTACTCATTGCCGGATCGGAAGCTTATATCCGCGAATACGGTTTTGTCAATGTGATCGATACCGGTGCCGCAAGTGCTGTACATGCTGTGAAAAACAATGTGTATTTGGGCTGCATCACGTTTACGGACGAAGTGAAACGCGGCATGAAAGAAGTGATCCAATCCCTGCGTGGCAGAGGAATCACTCACTTTGCAATGCTCTCCGGCGATCGTCATCAAAAAGCCGAAATCGTCAGCCGCGAAGTGGGTCTCGATGCCTTTTATGCCGAACTGCTGCCATCTCAGAAACTCGAAAAGCTCGAACAGATCATGCGCAGCAAACCTGGAAAGCTTGCCTACGTGGGCGACGGCATGAACGACGCGCCTACTTTGGCAAGAGCGGACGTAGGCATCGCCATGGGCAAAATCGGCAACCAGGCATCCATTGAAAGCGCCGACGTTGTGCTCCTCAACGACCGTCCCGAACAGCTTGCCGGAGCTTTCACATTAGCGGATGCGACCAACCGCACCGTGATCCAAAACATCGTCTTTGCCCTCGGAGTGAAGGCATCGGTCATGGCATTGGGAATTAGTGGTATCAGCGGGCTCTGGGAAGCCATCATCGCGGACGTGGGAGTGACGCTGCTGGTGGTCTTCAACTCCATGCGGATGATGAAGGCAAAACGCCACGCTTGACAAAAAGCTTGCTTCCAGCTTTCTGACGATATCGTCTCATGTCCTTGAAATTAATGGAGATAAAATGTCTATAGTTATCACCTTACCGGATGGCTCGCAAAAGAGCTATAAACAACCCATTTCTGCTTACGCGGTTGCTGAGGAGATCAGTCCCCGCCTTGCGGAAGCATCCATCTGTGCCGAAGTTGACGGCAAGCTGGTTGATATCAACCATATAATCGAAACCGACGCCTATTTGATCCTCCACACCTTCAAATCCGAAACCGGAAAAGACGTTTACTGGCACAGCACCGCGCACCTCATGGCGCAAGCCGTGAAACAGCTTTTCCCCAATGTGTTGGTGACCATCGGACCCGCCATCGAGCACGGCTTTTATTATGATTTTGATCGCGACGAACCCTTTACCGATGGAGATTTGCGCCTGATCGAAGAACGCATGAAAGAACTCAGCAAGCAGGATCTCACCTATACTCGTCGCGAGCTCAGCAAAGCGGAAGCGATTGATATCTTTGGCAATATGGGTGAAAAGTACAAGCTTGAAATCCTCAGCGAGATTCCCGATGCAGATATCATCAGCACCTATCAGCAGGGCGATTTTATCGATCTCTGCCGCGGACCGCACATTCTTTCCACCGCAAAAATCAAAGCGGTCAAATTGCTCAAAACCTCAGGCGCCTACTGGCGTGGAGACGAGAAGAACAAGATGCTCAAACGCATCTATGGCATCTCTTTCCCCAGCAGCAAAGAGCTTGGTGAATACCTGCAGTTTCTGGAAGAAGCGGCAAAGCGCGATCACCGCAAACTGGGTAAAGACCTCGACCTCTTTTCCATCAACGACGAAGTGGGACCCGGGCTCGTGCTTTGGCATCCAAACGGTGCCATGATCCGTCATCTGATCGAAAGCTATTGGAAAGAAGAACACCTCAGACGCGGCTACAAACTCGTCTATAGCCCACACGTGGGACGCGCCAATCTTTGGGAAACCAGCGGACACCTCAGTTTCTACAAGGAAAGCATGTATTCAGCGATGGACGTGGAAGGGCAGGATTATTACATCAAACCGATGAATTGCCCTTTCCATATCAGCATCTATAATTCCAATCACCACAGCTATCGCGAGTTACCTTTGAGGCTGGCGGAATTGGGAACCGTCTATCGGTATGAGCGTTCCGGCGTTTTGCATGGATTGATGCGTGTGCGGGGATTCACTCAAGACGACGCCCACATCATCTGCACTCCCGATCAGCTCGATTCTGAAGTGGAAAAGCTGATCGTATTCTCTCTGGACATGCTTCGGCACTTTGGTTTCAAGGACTTCATGATCTATTTGAGCACTATGCCGGACGCGGCTGTGGGTGCAAAAGAGGATTGGGACAAAGCAACCCTGAGCTTGCGTAGCTCATTGGATAAGCTCGCACTTATATACACAGTTGACCAAGGCGGCGGCGCTTTCTACGGTCCCAAGATCGATATCAAAATCAAGGACGCCATCGGTCGCGCCTGGCAATGCACCACCATCCAGTTCGATTTCAACCTTCCGATGCGCTTTAACATGCAATACATCGGCAGCGACAATACCACGCACTGTCCCTTCGTGATCCATCGCGCCGTTTTGGGTTCGGTGGAGCGTTTCTTTGCCACTCTGCTTGAATACCATGCCGGCAATCTACCCTTGTGGCTTTGCCCGGTGCAGGTGATGCTGATTCCGATCACCGACGCTCAGAACGAATATGCAGCCGGACTCATGGAGAAACTCCAGCTACACGGTCTGAGAGCTGAGATCGATACCCGCAGCGAAAAGATCGGATACAAGATTCGTGACGCCGAGATGAAAAAACTCCCCTTTATGTGCATCGTCGGCAAAAAAGAAGAAGAAAGCGGAACCATCACAGTGAGACAGCACACCGTCGGCGATCTTGGCTCCATGAGCTTTGACGAAGCAGTGCACAAGATCCGCGAGCATAAATAAATAAAGCGTTCCCAAAGGGGTGCGCATCTACGATTTGGAAGAATAATGAGCATCAAAGACGACATCGTCCATGAGCTTTCACTGGAAGCCAACGCCATCCTCAAAGTAGCGGAACAGCTTGATCCGCAAGCGCTTGATACTGCCTTTGAGCTGTTGAAAAATTGCAGCGGTAAGGTGGTGCTGACCGGAATCGGCAAAGCCGGTATCATTGGCAGAAAAATCTCCGCCACGCTTGCCAGCACCGGAACCACCTCCATCTTTTTGCATGCCGCGGAGGGAATTCACGGCGATCTCGGTATGCTGCAAACAAATGATCTCGTGATCGCAATCTCAAACAGCGGCAACACCCAGGAACTTCTTTCAATCATACCTTTCATCAAGTTCATCGGTGTTCCCCTGATTGCTTTCACCGGAAACACGGATTCTCAGCTCGCTCAGGCGGCGGATGCAGTTTTGGATTGCTATGTTCCCCCTGAATACGAGCCCCTCGGCATGGTTCCAACTTCCAGTACCACAGTCGCTTTGGCTTTGGGAGACGCTTTTTCCATCGCCCTGCTCAAGCACAAAAACTTTAGCATCGCAGATTTTGCCCGTTTCCATCCCGGCGGCTCGATTGGGAAAAAACTCCTGCTCAAGGTCAAAGACCTAATGCATACCGGAGATGCTTTGCCGATCGTGAAATATGACGCGCCAATGAGCGGAGCAATCTTGGAAATGACCTCCAAAAAGTTGGGCTGCACTGCCGTAGTCGATGATGATAACCTGCTCGTCGGAATGATCACCGATGGGGATCTGCGACGCCAGATTCAAATCAAACAAGCCAAATTACTGGATTTTCAAGCTGCCGATTGCATGAGCTCGAATCCCAAACATAGCAAACCTGAAGAACTCGCCATGTCCGCCCTCCACCTTATGGAAGAATTCAAGATCACAATGCTGCCTGTGCTCGATGAGCAGGGACACCCTCTCGGAATGCTGCATATGCATGACCTGATCAAAGCCGGAGTGATCTGACCTGTAGCGCAGCATGCCGATGCTGCGAAGATGAGAGATTCAGAGATTGATTTCACCACAGAGAAACAGAGAGATCAGAGAAGAGATAAGGCTCAAACCTTGACCAGAACGGAATATGGAATTACCGACGTCCCCGTCGGTTCCAACACGTCAAGCCCCATCAGTGGCGATACAAACACCCACAGCGTCGATTCCCCAAATCTGCCTTAATCATCCAACTGCCTTTAATTTCAAACTCTTAACCGTCCAATTCGTGTCCTTCCCCGAGAGCATTACGGAATCAATATGGAATTACCGACGTCCCCGTCGGTTCATGCGCGGTTCGGAAATGTCTTTGTATCAATTGTTCACGGGGTTTCGCCTTCGCTGTACCTCGAGTTATCTTGTGTTGCTTTTGTTGGGTCTGCCGCGCTGGAACCGACGGGGACGTCGGTAATTCCATATCCGTGTCCCCGTCGGTTCATGCGCGGTTCGGAAATGTCTTTGTATCAATTGTTCACGGGGTTTTGCCTTCGCTGTACCTCGAGTTATCTTGTGTTGCTTTTGTTGGGTCTGCCGCGCTGGAACCGACGGGGACGTCGGTAATTCCATATCCGTTTTGCGGACTGATCAAGATTGAACTTCATCTCATCACTCTGCTCTTGCTCTTTTCTTGCTCTTTTCTTGCTCTGCTTTCCTCTGTGTTAAACTCAATTCTCACCTCTCAAATCTCTTCTCTGATCTCTCCGTATCTCTGTGGTGAAAATCATCTCTGCATCTCACCCGTTCACTTAAATATATGTAGCTGTGCCATTTTCTCCACGCGCTTGGACGGATCTCCCCTACCCAACCACTTTTGAAAGAGCATAAAGCTCTCTTCCCCGGCGGAAAAGACCAGATCGTCCACGTTTTTGTTGCTGCGAAAATCTTCCCAACCGGAGATCGGCTCCGTGGCAAAGACAAAGTATAGCGTCTCGATGGTCAGATCCCGGTTTGGATCCGCCACCGCCACCAGGGTTTCCCTCCAGGTCTGATCTTTGCCGATCCGGTTTGAAGTGTATTGCATGGTGGGATAGACCATTGCCACGCTGTTGTCGCAGAGAAAATCGAAGATATAGAGATAGCCGTCGGTGTTGGGAGTGATCGAAAGCTCGAACTCTTCCTTGTTCCGCAGCAGGGTGTTGCTCAGTTTCACATTCAGGTATATATGGGAATTGTAGGTCTTTTCCATCGGCACAATCGTGGCGTTGTATTGGATATGATAACGCAGGCTGTGGCTTCGCCCATCAAATACAGGACGCGCGGAGATAACTTTTTCTACCAGAAATCTGCCCGCTGAAGAGGACATCATAAAGATGCTCCTGGCGGTGCTCTCGTCAAAGTTTTTGTTGCGCTCCACATACATGTCCGTGGTCAAAGAGGTGATCGAGACGTCCACCGGCAATGCCTTTTGCAGAGCGATCTGGCGCACAAAATCAAGTGTCTTGGATCGGGCTTCTTTCAAAGACACGTCGTCGTTGAAAACCCTGAATGTATCGATCTCCACTACGATCCCGGAGGCGTCCGCGGATTTGATGTTCGCGGTGGGACTCTGAGCTGGAGTAGCTGTTTTAGGTGGGGTCGTCACCGCCGGTTTTGTGGTTTGTTTGCCTTCCAATTCTGCACTCGCGCTTGCCGCCTTTTGTTCGATTTCCTGGTATGAAGCGTCTCTGCCGGTGGGCTTGGACGCGCTTTTGTCCTTCGCGCAGGCGGAAAAGATCAATGCCGTCAATAGAATGCTCGCCCAAACGCTATGACCAAAAACATTGCTCTTTACCATTGGATCAGCACCCTCCCAGGCTCTCCGCTCATCAATTGCGGATTTTGTTCGCGTCCCATGCGCCTTGCCGTGGCGGGCACGTTTTCAATCAGGTATTCGTTCAGTTCCTGCAGGGTGATCTTGTTGTCCATGTTGATGTCCGCGTCGCCGCGCATGCCTTTCATCAGGAAATAGGAAAACAAGCCATGCAGCTTATCCGAATATGATGATGCAATCTCGCTGCCGGAGGATGCCGCGAACACGCTGAGATTACCCGCTGCTTTGGGGGTCTCGGTTTTGATAGAGACCGGTCTGGCACCGGCGAGGATGATCTCGTTTTCGCGGTTGGCGCCGGAAAAACACGAATCCAGAAAGAGGGTGATCTGTTTCGCTTTCAGGTTTTGCAGGTTGGCATAAAGAGTTTCGAGGTCATAGCCGGAAATCGAGGCATAGTCTGGATTTCCGTCATAAGGCAGCAGATACGCCTTTTTGCTGTTGATGTCCGGTGCGCCGTGTCCGCTGTAATAGATAAAGATCTCGCAGTCCTTGTGGGAAGCGTTCTTATCCAGCCAGCCGCGGGGGTCGAAAATCTCCCTCAAGGTGCCCGATGTGGCATGCTCGTCCAGTTTCTCATAGATGTTTGCCATGGGGATGCCTAACACTTTGTTGAAGTATTCTTTCATAAACTCCGCGTCTCGGCGGGCAAAACGAACCGAAGATGCGTTGCGGTAATTCTCGATGCCGATCACCACGCCCCAGCGGTTTTTATTAGCTTTGCCAAAGGTGGGAATGCCCTGTTCGATGTCTATGGAAAGAGAAGGCGCGGCACGGATTTGTGCCTGAGAGTGCTTACCGGTGATGATCATCGCTTCGGCGGTTTTTTCAGCTCGGTTGAAAGCGAGGTTGAGCGGCTGGTTGAGATTGCTGAATCTGCCCCTCGCTTCGTTGAGATTGATCTTGATCTCGAGTTTGGTGGCGGTTTTGGCGCTGATGATGTCAAAAACGATGTCCTTATATCCGCCGGAAGGGATGTCCCCCAGATTGTGCAAAGCGCCGCTGCCTTGCATGAAATAGGTCAATTCTCCCAGATTCACTTCCGCGCTCACCCCTTTGGCGATGCCCTGTCCACGGTTATGGATTCTGGCGCGTACCTCGACCTGCTCACCGGGTTCGATCTTGCCGTTTTTGCTCTGATCCGCGATGCCAGAGTCCGCGATGTAAATATCCGGTGCGAGCAACGCCTTGGTACTAAATTTAAGGGGTTTATCGTCCGGCGGAAAGCCGTTTTGCTCCCTGAAACTTATCCGCAGTTCCACTTGAGTGTCGGTTAATCCGGATTCGCCTTTGAGAGTGATGCTTTGGGAAACTGTCTGCCCCGCCTTGACCTCTCCGAAATACAGCGATCCGGGATAGGAAACCGCGCTGCTGCCAGTCAGGTTAAAGATCGCTTCCACCATATTGGCGCTACCCTTGCCGCTATTGTTGATATTGATCGTCAGCGTTGCCGTCTCTTCTGCGTCCAACATGTTGTTGCCGCCGGGCTCCGAAAATGAGATGATCGCTTCCAGCCGGGGCGGTATGATGCTAATAATTGTGGTCGAGCCGCCAAGAGCCGGCGCCTTGTCCGTCGATGCAAAGGTGCCCGCTTCGCCGCTCAGCTTGGCTTCCAGATAATCCCAGCCCATGTTCTGATTGAGCTGGCGGGTGACGGACAAGCTGTATTTGGCAAAGTTTTGCTTTACGCCGGGCGCCTTGTCCAAAGGCACGACTACGTCAAAGGTCTTGCCGGGGATCGATACCTTAAATTTCTGCGTTTCCGAGTCATAAGCTCCCAAGGTTCCTTTCATCTGGATGGTCTCTCGGGATTGGTTAAGGATTTGCCGCATACGCAGATCCAGTTTGGCGATATAGGCATTATGCGCGGCGCGGGCGTCATTTATCTTCTGCTCATACTCTCTGGTGATCGCGGCAACTCGCGCGTTTACATCCTTTTTACGTTGCTCAAATTGAGCAATGGTCTCAAACTCGCCTTTCACAAGGTTTTGATATTCGCTGATTCTGTAAGCGCGCTCAGCTTCCAAAGCCGTGGATGAAAACGGTGTCTTTATCCACCCACTTAGCGTCAGCGTTTCAAAGCTGAGGTCTGCCCAAAGGACTCCGCAAATTATCCCCAGGCAAATAATCGTAATTGTCCGTTTCATTTAGTCCTCCCCAATGGTTGTGTCGTTCTAAAGTAGATGATACACTGTGTCTTGTCAAACAACAAAATGTCCGGTTTTCGAAGCTGAGAAGCTCTACTAACCTGAATATAATCATTTGATGCCATGGCACCTGGATACGAAACTGGGCTATCCATTTTGCTCACCTGAAAAATCTTTTCATTTATCAGTTCCGGCGGTCTATGATTTTGCATCATCATAGCATTGAAGACCCGAAAGCCGTTGTTGTTGTTCCTGTTATCGGGATTGTTGTTGTTGCGGTTGGCAACCCGACAGTTGTTGTCATTGTTGTTCCAAGAACCACCACGCAGCACAGGTTTATGTTTCATACCCATATTTATACAACCAGTTTCCAGTGTTTATTACCTGTCCTGAACTCTATCT
>JAUYAR010000183.1 GCA_030693415.1 Candidatus Cloacimonadaceae bacterium
CAGAATGCCCTGATTGATAGCTTTGAATACCTGGACAACAACAAAGATATGGTTTCAAGACTGACCTATTTTAAGTGGATGAATTTGGATATATGAAAGCGAATTGGTATTAGTCCGTAATGAGTCCGTATTGATTCCGTATTGCTAAGGGGGAAGATGTCCCGTCCTATCTATTTGTGAAATCGAACATCCACACTCCAGCGGAAGCGGTGCAGCAGTGTGTGATCTTCCTTGGTAGTGGTGAATTTGGGGTAGGGAATTCTGATTCACCATAGCCGAATCGGAGTTCGGCTTCCCAATGAGCAGCGCAGCATGCCGATGCTGCGGAAACGATGGGAACAGTTTCGCAGGATCGGCATCCTGCGCTACCGGATAGCTATTTGAGCAGTATCTGTTTTGAGACTGATTATTTCAGCATCAGCATGCGCTTGGTCTGTCTGTGTTTTCCGGATTCCAAACGATAGAGGTAGATTCCGCTGGAAACGGCTCTGCCATTGTTATCGGTGCCGTCCCAGACTACCGCATGAGAACCTTTGGCTTTGATGCCATCGGCGAGCACGCGGATGAGTTGACCTTTGATGTTGAAGATTTTGATACTTGTTTTGCCTTCTTCTGATATGCTGTATCTGATTGTGGTGCTTGGGTTAAACGGATTGGGAAAGTTTTGTTCCAATCTGCTTTGAACTGGAATCATGAGCTGATCCTGGTTGGATACATATCCGGTGGAAGCATAGCTGCCGTGACGTTCCAATCCGCCGCGATAGGTGATCCACGGCGTTCTGTTGCTGACCGGCAGGCGCAGATTGATCATCAGCACGCCGGTAGAATAGCCCACCACAAGCTTCCAGATGCCATCATCGTCAAAATCAATCAGCGTGCCGGGAGTGCTACCATTGTAAGATGTGTGGAATGGAAAGCCGGGGACCGTGCTGCCATCGTGGTTCAGGGCAAAGATGGAATTGACGTAGCTGTGCAGAAGGATTTCCATGTGCTGGTCGCCATCGATATCCGCGACCAAAGGCGGGCTGGAGAAATTGATTCCCAAGGCGACGGGAAAACCGTTTAGGTCGTTGCCGTTTTGATCGACGACATAGACGATTCCGCCGAGGGTGACGAAGATGATCTCCTTGTTGCCGTTGGCGTTGATATCCGCAATCACGGGACTGGAAGCCATCGATGCGGGGATCGGTTTGCTGAATACGATGCTGCCGTCCGGAGCCAAAAGATACAGATGGGAATTTGTCCCAACGGCGATGCGGTTGTTGTCCAAAACCGTGGGCGCGCCGTTTACCGATCCTCCCAGATTGATAGGCCAGCCACTCATGATCGCCCCGTTGCCATTGATGACAATCATGTCCCCATTGACGGTTCCGGCGATGATTTCAAACGCTCCGTTGCCATCAAGATCCGCGACGGCGAGTTCGGCTTGGAAGGTAGAGCCGAGATCCGCAGGAAATCCACTGAGGATCGTGCCAAAGCGGTTGAAGGCATATACCTTGTTATCCAAAGTGTGGGCGATCACTTCGTTGAATCCGTCTCCTGTTATATCCGCAATCACGGGTGTGAAAAGAAATTGACTGCTGTTTTGATGGGTGAATATAACGCTTCCGGTGGTCGTGGTGGCATGCAGCTTTCCGGTGCGGCTTACAAATACGAGATCGGGAATACCGTCTGCGTTAATATCTCCCATGGCGCTACTGCGCATAATGTTTTGCGGTGCGGAGACGTTGAATCCGCCAAATTGTTCTCCATCCGGACCGATGTAATATACCTCGCCAAAAACGTCCTGATACATGATGTCCTGCTCCCCGTCACCGTTGAAATCATAGACGATGGGTGCGGATTTTGAACTATTGATGCAATCCCATGGGAAACGGTTGTCTATCAAGGTGATATCAAAAGTGGCGTAGAAAAACTTTGCACCGGTGGAGAGCCCGGTGACGGGATGGAAGGCATCCACTTGGATCTTGAGAGTGCTTGTCCCATAGGGCATCGCCTGGGGAAGCTGCAAGCGGATGATCACTTCATCCGGGTCTGTGAGGGTTCCCGGAGCCAATTCCGGAATCACGATACAGCCGGTCAGAACTTCTACTCCGGCAGGGGATCCGGCAATGCAGACATTGAGGTTGTAGGCAGTGTTCCATCCCTGGGCATTGCGGATACGCGGTTTCAATTGGATGATCTCGCCGGGATTGATGGTGCCGTCAAAATCGCCCTCAACATCTGAAAAAGTATAGCTTTCCATGGTCAGGTTGGGAAGGTGGGGATCGGGATATTTGACCTCGATGGAAGGATCTCCGAAGAGCACCATTTCGTAGTAGCACCAGCGCATCACATCACTGTTCATGGCAGCATTGACGTTTTGCATGCGGGAAAAGCTGAGCGCGTCTCCGAGTTGGGTGTTCAGAGTCTCAAATAAGCCGATAAAGTATTCGCGGTCATAGTATTGTGAGGCGCCGTTGATGCTGCCGGGCATGTACCACCCGTAGCGAGTATTTCCGATGAAAGCAAAGAGTGCTCCCGGAGCGATGAGCAGATGTTCGCCGATGGATTCTCCATCTGTGCTGGTGCGTTGATCAAAAGCGGCGGGGTAGCATCCCTGTGAATAGAGAAAGCCATATTCGCTGTTTTGTAGCTGTTGGATGGTGTTATTGCCTTGTCCCATGAGATAGGTCTCGTTGGCGTGCCCCATGTGGTTCATCACGTTGGCACCGTTGTTGATGGCGTTCCAGACGATGCTGCCGTTGTAGGTTCCGTCGCGTTCATAGTGTCTCGTCATGTGATAGGTGTCCGGAATGTGGTTTGCGACGTCGTCTTTATAGTCTCCACCCCAGGTGAGGGGGTTCCAGTTCAGGTTTTCGCCGAACATGATGGATATGTTGTTGCTGAAAGTGCTGTTATTTACGTAGTATTGAGTCTTGCGGAAGATATTTGAGAACTCTGTGAAGCTTTCGGCGGGGAACCTGCCCACATGAAGTTCCGGCAGGTAATCCGGATTGTCCGAAACCTCGCCGTAGATATTGTTTCCGTTGGCGTTGAAACTGCCGTCAAGGTTTCCGTAATACAAATCCGAGGGCATGCGTTGATCGACCGTCTCCCCCACCTGTCCATAAAAGCCGCGTTCGGGAACAATCTCATCGTCTCCGCCGAGGATCACGTATTCCAATACAGTGGCGGTCGCGTTCCAGGTTTGATAGGCGTCGATGATGAAGTTGCGGACTTTCTCGGCATTGTCGGCACCGGTATATTCGGCATAGATATCGGAGGTGAGAAAGACGCCGGTGGAAATGCCCAAGCCATTGCGCCATTGAACGTAATCGTTGAACCAGGGAGCGCGCGCGGCATCGGTGATCACGATCATCTTCTTTGGTGAGGAAAGATCGATCAAGCGGGAGCGTGGGGCATGGGTGCGATAGCTTGGTGCCAGGCGATAGGTTTCTGCCGCGGAGAGGTTTATGGCAAAGCCGTTCAGGTTTTGCAGAGTTTTGGCATCCGTGGCGAGGAAGTTTGCTTGATACTTGGCTTCTTCACTATCAAAGATGCTCGAAATATTGAACTTGGCGCTCCGCGAGGCATATAGTTCTCTGGTGACGGGATTGTATTTGAATGGATAGATATTGATGATGGCAAGCTGATATCCGCGATAGTATTGCGTTCCCAATAGCTCGAAATCCTGCGTGGGAAAGGCTTGGTCGGCATTCCAGATCAGGGGATTCTTCACCGTCAGATCGGGCGCGGGAAGAGATATAGGTTGTTGGTGGCGGGCATAGTCAAGCTCAAGATTCCGTTCGATCAGTTCCGGTGAGGAAAAGTCTATCGAGAGGCTCTCCACCCTTTCTCCGAAAGGCAGTAATACCCGGATCGGATAATAGGGCAACATCGGCGCACCGGGTTCGAGGATCACCGGCAGGGCTTCACTGCCGTTTTTCTGGTTCCACAAATGTGGCGCAATATCAAAGCTTAGGTTCACTGCCGCGAGCGATCCGTATATTATTGAGATAGTTGCGATTATCATGAGTTGCTTCATCGTTTTCTTCCATTTGAAAGTATTTATGTTGCATTTATGCAAAAAGCGTTCCCTGCCGTTAAAACGTTCATCCTGTCCAAGAAACTCCTCGATGAACATCGACATTATGCGGGTCTCACGCTTTGTTGCCAGGCGGGATTGTTTCCCAATACCTATGTGAAGAAGTATATCAATAGCGGCAGATAGAACAGCGCGATTAAAATCGAGACGGAGACCATCGTGGCGGCAAACTCCCGATCCATGTTTTCCAGATTGGCAAAGATCAAAGTGTTGAACCCGATGGGCGTGGCGGAATTGACGATCACCACGGTGCGGGTGATTCCCTCCAGACCAAAGACCGTAGCCAGCAACAAGCCCAAGAGCAAACCGCCGCCCATGCGGATAAGGACTGCGATCAACGCTTTCCCCAGGTTTTTGAGCTTGGGCTCGAAGTATAAGCCCAGGGCGATCATTACCAAAGGAACGGTTGGCTGCCCGACCATGTTTAAAAAGTTCATTCCGATCGTCGGTATTTCCACTCGCAAAGCTTTGAGCGTGATCGCGATCGCCATTCCCCACAGGGGTGGGAGCTTCAGGAATTTGCCCCAGTTGATCTTGCCGGTATGGGCATTGTCGCCATATTTGATGGCGTTGTAATAGCTGAAAGTGAAGATCAGAAAACTGTTGCCGACGTCAAATAGCGAAGCGCGCGCCAGTCCCTCGTCTCCGAAAGCGGCGGCAAAAAAGGGCAGCGAATAAGCAGTATTCATGATCAATGTGCCCACGAGGAAACTGCCGAAAGTGGGACCTGCCATGTTTAAATGCTTGCCCACAAAAGAAGATATGAAATAGATGCTGAAGACCACTAACATGGCGGAAAGCGGGATCAATGCCGTATCCGCGGACAGCGAGACGCGCATGATTGCCAGTATCGTGAGTGCCGGCAAGCTGACCGAAAGCACGAAGCGAAGCAGGATCGGTGCGTCTTCCTTGCTCAGCGTCTTCAAGCGCTTGGCGGCGATGCCCACAAAGAATGCAATGATCAGGGGGATGATCTTTTCAACAAAAGGGGACATGAATGTTAGTGACTTTCCAAAGGAGCGTAGAAACTCCGGTAGAGGAGTTCCAGCTTACTCTCTATCTTGCGGTTATGGTTTTTCTGCGCTTCGTTTTCCGGTGCTATATGCGTCTTCCACGAATCGAAGTTTTGCAGAGCCTCTTTGAGTTGCCATTTGTGCTGGAATTTCTTGCCTTCCAATGTGTTGATATCCGCAAGTTGATTGTCGTCGAGACGTTTTTGCATACTTTTATCGTGCAGGCGCGAGACTTTCACTTCGAGAGGGAATATCTCCGTGATCCGGATGATATCGATCGCCTGCCGGCGTGTATATGCTTTGTTTTGCATCAGTTCGATCAAAAGCTCGCGTTCGCGTTCAAAGGTTCTGCCATTAACCAGGGAAAGGGCTTTGGTATCGAATCCGGCACGTTCAATCTGCAAGACGGTCTGGCGGTTGAAAGTATATCTAAGCTGTTGATGCACCGTCTGTTCAAACACGTTTTGAATGATAAACAACGCAATGAAGGAAAAGAGAAACGCCATCACCGGCGCAGCTATCCAGGCAAGCGTGATTCTCCCCAAAATGCCATAGCGGAGGTTCTTTCCACCTTTGGCAATTGCAATGCCCACCACTGCTCCGACGATCACTTGAGTGGAGGATACCGGCACCAGCGGTATTGTCGGTAAGCCCAATTTCAACAATAGATTATACAGCCCTTGCGAGGCAAAGAGAAAGAGCACGATCGCTTCCGCCATCAATGCCACCAACGCCGTCACCGGCGAAAGATGAAAGAGGTCTCTGCCCACCGTGCGCATCACTTTGTGAGAATAGGTGTAGATTCCCAGCACAATTGATGCCGCGCCGATGATATAAAGTTGCTGCACTCCGTCGATCACGAAAAGTCCGGGAATCTGCAAGTCCTTGAACGGAGTGACCGGAACGAAGACGCCGACGACGTTTGCGATGTTGTTCGCTCCCAATGAATAAGCTCCGAAAGCGCCAACTACGATCAAGGCATAGCGGGTATATAGATCCTGCTCGAAAAGGTGGGTCTTGGATTTGTTGATCCAACCCCGAAAGATGTAGAAGAGCACAGCTGCGATCACTCCGGAGAGCACAAATGCCGTCACCCAGCTTGAGGCGATGGTCACCAACGACCGGTAATCAGTGATCCTTCCGCTGAAAAAGTTCCATCCGATGATCGCACCCACGATCGTTTGGGAAGTGGAGACCGGAATGCCCAAACGCACGATCACAAATATCGTCGCCGCGGCAGCCAGAGAAACTGTGAAAGCTCCTCCCAAAGCATCGACGGAACCCAATCTTCCCAGGGTGCCGGAAGGACCGCTGCCTTCCAGGATCGCGCCCAGGGAGATAAATATCGCTGCAATCAGCGCCGCCTTTTTAAATTTGAGCATGCGCGTTTCCACAGCGGAGCCGAAGATGTTACCGGTGTCGTTGGCTCCCAGAGACCAACCCAAAAACAATCCGCTCAAGAGATAGATAAAAATCATGTCAAGCGCTTGCTACATCTGACGTTTGATCGTATAGATGGAAAGGCGGTCACAGACTGCCTGAGCATAATCCGAGATCATTTCGATATGAATGGCAAAATAACGGAGCTGGCTCTTTAAAGCCAGATCGACATCGAGGCTAAATATCTGGCGGCGCAGCTTTTCACCCAGATGATCCGCCTCCCGCTCAAAGAAATAGACCTTGTGGATATAGTTATTCACAGCGGCGATATCGTGAAAGAAGGAACGAACTGCAAAAACGAGTTGCTCCACCGCAGCCGCTGACGCCCGTGTGGTCTGCATCCAGAGGTCGTCAAGTTCCTCGGGGATTTGCGGCAATTCGATGGAAAACTGCATCAGGGTGTCCTTGATGCCATCCATCACCTCATCCGTGTTTTCGAGGATTGCAAGGACGTCGCCTCGGTTTTCAGGAATCAGGGTACGTTCATAGAGATATCTCTCGATTGCGACTCTCAGATCATCGGCTTTTTTTTCGTTTTCGCGGATCTGCGTGAGACGCTCCTCAAACTGGGCGTTCCTTTCCAAGAGATAATCCTCGATGCCAAACTGGAACAGCGAGGCGGAATCGCTAACGATGTCCAGAAAGGTATCAAGCTGCGATTCCACGAACTTAGTGGTCTTTAGTAGCAGTGCCATATTCTCTCCACTTGTGATCTTGGTTTATACTTGACATAATCTTTCACAAGGATTATCCGATCGCATTTTTGTCAAGCGAATCGTGTCTCAGAGCTGTTCTTGCGTGAATTCTTGCTGGAAAGGATGTTTTTTTGCCAGTTAAGAGACGACCATAAGGTCAAAACCAAACAAAAGGGCTCGAAAAAAAACCGAGCCCTTGATATAGTGTGCTTATCTTGCCTGATCGGTGGCGACCACCTTGTAGAAACGATTTTCCGCCGCGGGCTCGCTCCAGAAAAGCTCATTTGTCGAGCCGATCAGAATGAAATTGCCGTTGGTGCTGTTTGATCCGTAGATACGGTAACTTTGGGCATGGTTGACCGCGTTCCAGGTGAGGCTCACTATTCCAGCGTTCTCTGATACTTGGATATCAGGCGCAGAGAGGAAAGTGAGATTGACCGTTGCCGGAACTGATGCTTGTGCGTAGTCCGTGCCGTCGCTCACTATGAAAGTGATAAGTTCGGTGCCGATCCAATCTGATGCGCCGCTGAAGGTTACGCTCAAACCGTTGACCGAAACATAGATATTGCTGTTTCCGCTATAGGACAAAATCAGAGGATCGCCATCGACATCGCTGACGTAAGCGCTGAAATCAACCGTCAATTCGCCGTTCATATCAAAGGCAAAGCTCGGCGGCAACCCGATCACGGGAGCATTGTTGATGCCCGGGATATTTACTAGGATGGAGAAGGGATCGTTTCCGGCACATAGTGGAAGCGTGCTGTTTCTGCCGGTGTTGTCTGTGGCTTTGATCCAGTAATAGATCGTTTGTCCCAAAGCGGGGGCGGGTATCGAGGCGTTCCAGATACTGCCGCTGGGATTGGTCAGGGACGCATATTGCCATTCGGTCGTGGGGGAATGCCGCCATGCCACGAATGTGGATGCTGGATTCAGGGGATTTTGATATCTGATGTTCACGGAAATAGCGATACCCTCTCCGGCGGTTGCGGATGTGGGAGGAACGTGATTGAGCACAACCATTTGCTCGTCGAAGATGGAGTTTACGCGGCAGTGGATGGCGTCAGTAGCTTCAAAGTTTGTATGTGTGTACCCCGTGACCGTGTATCCCGGCATGGCGTTGCGATAGGATTGCAGAGCCGCGGCATCGTTTGCCGTTCCCATTTGGGGAACAAAGATATTCTTATTCAGGATAAACGCGTTTGAATAGGGCTCGTTGTTTGGCGTATATACACGATAGATACGATAGGGTGTTCCATAGCTGGTGGTCGTGCTTTGCCATTGAGCCACGACTGCCTCGATGGCGGTATATTGCGCGTGGGTGGTTGGCACGCTGCGAATGATCACTTTATCGACGTCCAGCAATTTGCCCCAGCAATCGATGTGGTCGATGTAGGTGTTGTTTGGGTCTTCATAGAGCTGATAATCGCTCACGCCCAAGTAGTTGTTGAACATTGTGTTGATCTGATTCTGGGTGAGGGATGTGTTTTCCTCCAAAACCAGGCGGGTGCTCATTGCCTTGCCCATGCCGCTACTCATGATGTTTCCGCCGGTATGGACGATCGGCATTGTATAATACTGCAAGCCAAGGTAGTTGGCGATCGCAACGGGAACGACGTTGTCGTTCGGACGGGGACGGTTGTAGGTAAAATCCACGATCCTGAGGTCGTTTCCGTTTTCAAAGATGTACCAAGGACCGTAATCCCTGATCCAGTAAGAATCGCTGGCGGCATTGATGTAGCGGACGTTTGCCATGTTCACGCTGTTTGATGTCAATAGCGAGTTGCAAGTACTTTGATTGGCGGATGTTACTACCACATAAAGAAGGTTGTCCACGGCAATGTCTCTCATCATCGAATAGGGCAAGCCGAAAGGGTAACGGATCACCGCACCCTTGGCAGGTTCCCATTCCGCCACGTATCGAGGATTGACGGGGTAGGGGTTGAAAACCGTGAGGCTGACCGGCACGCTGAGCGAGGGATTGTTCACGGCGTTGGAATTGATCACTATGCTATCGTTGTAGATGCCTACAGCGAGACCGCTTGAGTTCAGAGTCACGGTCAAAACAGTGTTTCCGCCTGCGGCTATTGTTCCTGACAGAGGACTGACGCTCAGCCAGGTAGAGGGACGCAGGTCATCGCTCGCTTGGGTGGATAAGACATCGTCTCTCTCAGAAACTAACACTTCACGTCCTTGAACAGACCAGTTCAAAGCAGCGCTGCCGGTGTTGGTGATGGTGAGGTTGCGGTTTACGCTTGCACCGCTGTTTACGGTTTCCGTGAATGAAGCAGGATTGACCGCGATCGCGGGTTCTGGAGATTGCTGTGCCTGGAATGTGAGCTTCAGGTTCGGACGAAAAGCCGTAAGCGTTCCGCCGGTGAAGATGTTTCCCTGGTTGGCAGTATCGCTTCTGACATAACGGTATCCGTTTGTGACCGATGTGTATCGCACAGTCCCGATGGTAGACCAAGTTGAAACCAGGTCAAATGCCGTATCCACAACGATATTGCCGGTGCCGTTCCAGAGGAAGGGAGTGGATAGATTCAACATCTCAAATCCTCCTGCGACCGGCATATAGGAGGTATTGGTATAGACAGTTGACAAATTGGTCGCGGTCTGCCAGTTTGCCACGTTCGCTTCCGCGGTATGCTTCATCCGAATGGTGAAGTTTGGCAATGCCAGATTCGGCACTGAAGCGACGTAGAAACCGATCTGAGTGATGTTGATGGGTCCAAATACTCCTGCCGCGTTCAGCTCCGCAGCGGTATAGACGGCCTGTCCATGCAGGCTTTTGTAGTAGATGTTGATCGGCGCGCCTTCGGAAGTTCCGCTAACAGTGGTGCCGGTGCCGATGATGGCTTGGGGGATTTGTCCCACGGTTGTGGTCTCGCTTTTGCTTGCTGTATATGCTCCCGCAGTGGCGTTGAAATTGAAGGTTGCAAGGGTGCCGACAGTCATTCCCGCTGCCGCTGAAACTGTGAAGCTGGGGTTGACCGAACCGGTTGCAGCGATAGAGCCAAAAGTGGCTGGTGAGCCGCTGATGCTTATCCCAGTAGTGAGGCTGGATAGAGTGGCGCTTCCGGATGGAGAAGCCGCTCCGCCTGTGTTGTTCAAAAGAATAGTGACAGAAACTGTTTCACCAGGATCGAGACGCCCGTTGTTGTTTGCCGGAGTGGGATCAAAGATGATCATGGTTCCGAAAGCAAGCGCGGGAGCGTTGATAGCAAGCGCGAAGTTATGCACCCAGGTGTCGGCTCCGCTGACCATAGTGATGGTGAACTGGGCACTGGTTCCATGAGCGATGTTGTTGGCGATATTAAAAGTATAGGCATTAGTTCTGGTAACGCTGGCGCCCGCGGCGAGGGACGCGATGCTTTCGGTATTGTCTGTGACCGAGATACCGGTCGTGGAACAGGTGAGATTGGCGGTGATGTTTGAGGCGGTGGAAGCGCCGCTGTTTTGGAAAGTAACATTGAAAGCTCCCGCTTCGTTATATTCCGCCACGTTGTTGTTGCTGTCCGCATAGGTGTTAGCGTGGACAACCATTAAGGGACCGGTTCCAGCAACTTGTTGGATCGTGCCGATATAGGTCACGCGGTTGAAAGCGGTGGCGGTGATCGTATAATTCAATGCCGTCTGGGGAGCGTTGATCAGATTCAGGGTCGCATTACCGCTGCCGTTCGTATATCCGCGGGCATAGATTGTGTTTGTGTATGTGATGGAGACCAAAGCGTTTGCCACTCCGGTGGAGACGTTCACGGTGCTTGTGCCGATCGCGATACTTGCAGGATGGGTGACTGTCATGGCAAGCGGAGTCTTGGAACGCATCAAAAGCGAAGCGTCTCCAAAGATCGTCCAGGTCTTGAACATATTCACGCCGTCGGAACCGGTTGTGTTGCCATAGATGTCCATCATCTTGCAGGAGCTGTTGAAATACAAGCCGCCGGTGGTGAATTTCTGCTCCGTGGTAATTAGATCGGTAAATTCATCCTGGGCACGCATTGGCGAATTCCAGGATTGGTTGATGGTGCTCGCATACATCGTGACGGCACCGCCGTTGGCGTTTCTGAGCCAGGCTTCGGCAAAACAGGTGAGGGAGACGAAGTTTCCATTCACGCAGGCGACGTCCATGATCACGGGAGTTTTGTTTCCATTGGTCAGATTCGTGGCGTTGGTATTGTTGAATCCGGTGGTCACCCAGAAAGTATTGTCTCCGTGCCCGACGTAGTTGATAAAACCACGTCCGGTATTGACGTTTGTGGTGATGGTGGCTGCCAATGCGCCCGGATCGTAGATCTGATCTACTATGCCGTATCCATAGTTGAGCAATTTTGTGCGGATAATATTCATGTGCTGGATATCCGATTCGTCATTATCACCAATGCCGCCGCCACCTTCAGATGACGCGATGCCCATAGCCTGTGAGAGCCAGGTGGCGCTGCTATTCAGATCTCTTTCATAGACGATGGCTTTGTTGACCTGAGCGGTCACCTCGGCAGTCGTTTCCGCGGAAAAGCGTCCGATGAAGATATCAGGATAGTTGTCTCCTCCTGCCACAAGCGAGAAAGTGGGATCGCTGCCTCCGCCTCCGGAACTGAGGGACGGAATCTGCGGTGCGTCGCCAACAAGCTGGATATAGGTGAGCGTATTATCGGCATTATAGCGGTTTTGAATATAAGTTTGCAGATGGGCTGCGGTCGTTCCGATCGTTGACCATTCCACGAGTTCGGTCTCAATCCCCTTTTGCTTTTTCCAGTTCACATAAGGTGCGATCTGAGTGAGGAAGTTTAAGTGACATACGACGAGCAGCTTGCCAAAGCTATCGTTCACTGGCACATAGCGGTAGCTTTGATAGTTGATAAAGTGATTCTCATAGATCGGAAGAAAAGCGCGTGAGATAGATGTTCTTGCAGTGGAAAGTGTGTTCAGCATATCGATGCCGTCGGCAAAGACCCTGATCTTATATGAAGTAAAGACCCTCAGTGTCCGCGTTTGGGGATTGTAGGCAAAGGGAGCTGTCTGCACCGTGATGCCTCTGAAATCCCGCATGATATAGGGTTCCGAGAGACTTGCGATCTTGGCTGGATAGAACTCTTCGCCGGAATAGACCTTGCCAAAAGTATAGGGAACCGTGGCAGGATCGATATCGCGGGTGATGACACCTTTGGAAGGAGCGATGGGCATTTCGATATCGGTATATTCTACGTCATAGACATCCAGTTTCATCAAAGCGCTGTTGCCGATGATGATGCTGCGATTAAAGACCGGAAGCTGGGGAAAGCCCTTGTCCTGGCTTATTCCCTCACCCGGGAGGTTGATGTGAAACCATTCTTTTCCACCGATCGTAACCCTTTCCCTGTCAAAGTGAGAAATGCGGTATTGGAGGATGGTTTCGTTTTCACCAGACGAAACAACGTTGATCGAGTTGTTTGTGTCCGAGAGCTTTACGCTGCCCACGGCAAAGCCGTGAGCAAGCATGCATAGTATTGCCAAAGTAAGAATCAGTTGTTTCAAAATTACTCCTTGTCTATTTTCCCATCATTTTTTCGAGTTCTTTCACGCTTTTCCCGCCGGTAATCTTCTTCATCATCTTTTTCATATCCTCAAACTGGCGCAAAAGGCGGTTGATCTCCATGACGCTGCGTCCGCAACCTTTGGAGATGCGCAAGCGTCTGCTGCCGTTGAGGATATCCGGTTTTTCGCGTTCTTTGTCGGTCATGGATTGGATGATCGCCTCCACGTGTTTGATAGCGTTTTCGTCGATCTTCAAATCCGCCGGAAGTTTGCTGCTGAGCCCCGGAATCATCCTGATCAGGGATTCAAACGAGCCCATTTTTTTTATGCTCTGCAATTGCTTTAAAAAGTCATTTAGCGTGAACTGGTTTTTTATCAATTTCCGGGCGAGTTTTTCGTTTTCCTCCGCGTCGGTTGCCTCTTCCGCTTTCTCGATCAGGCTGAGCACATCGCCCATTCCGAGGATACGCGATGCCATTCTTTCGGGATAGAAGATTTCGAGATCGCCCACTTTTTCACCGATGCCGACAAAGGCGACCGGGCGTTCGGTGACCGCTTTGATGGAAAGCGCCGCACCGCCTCTGGCATCGCCATCCAGCTTGGTGAGGATCACCGCATCGAAGGCAAGCTTGTCATAAAACTCTTTGGCGACGATGACTGCGTCCTGACCGGTCATGGAATCCGCCACGAAAAAGATGTAATCCGGTTTGATATAAGCTTTTAGCCGTGCCACTTCGTTCATCATGTCCTTATCGATATGCAATCTCCCGGCGGTGTCGAAGATCAGCAGGTTGGCAAATTGCTGTTGTGCTTGTTTGAGTGCGCTTTCAGCAATCTTGATGATGTCTTTGGTGTCTTCAAAGACCACCGGGATATCGATCTGTTTGCCCAAAACCTTGAGCTGTTCGATCGCAGCGGGACGATAGACGTCGCAAGCCGCCAACATCGGTTTGATGTTCTTTTTGCGGTATAGAAGAGCCAGTTTGGCGCAGGTGGAAGTTTTGCCAGAGCCTTGCAGACCCACCATCATTACCTTGGTGAGTTTGTTGTCATAGACCTTAAATTCAAAACCTTCGGTATCCATCAGCGCGACTAATTGCTCGTGCACGATCTTGACTACTTGCTGTCCCGGAGTGAGAGATTTTGCCACTTCGGCTCCGAGCGCGCGTTTTTCCACTTCGAGGACGAAGTTTTTAACGATTCTAAAGTTTACATCGGCTTCCAAAAGTGCAAGACGGATCTCCCGCATGCTGTCTTTGATGTTCTGTTCGGTGAGATATCCTCTGCCTTTGAGGTTGCGAAATATTTTATCCAGTTTTTCAGAGAGACTGTCAAACATGTATGAATGTCCTTTGTTGGTTATTTCTTGCCTTCGGAACGCAGGTTGCGGATCGCGGCTCCATAATCCGCGCTGCTGAAGATATATGATGCCGAGACGAGGATATCCGCTCCAGCTTCGATGAGTGCGGCTGAGTTTTCATTATTGACCCCGCCATCGATTTCGATCAGCGTATCCAGTTTGGCGTTTTCGATGTGGGATTTCAAGACCTTGCACTTTTTCAGGATCGAAGAAATGAAGGATTGACCGGAAAAACCAGGATTGACGCTCATCAACAGGACAAAATCCAGCTCTGCCAGAATCGCTACCAGAGAGTGAACAGGCACTGCCGGATTGAGCGCCAAACCCGCTTTGATCCCTTTATTGCGGATGAAATTGACCAGCCGGTGGGCGTGATAGTCACATTCCTGGTGAAATGAGATCCACTGTACTCCGATTTCAGAAAGCGGCTCGATACACATGGCGGGATTGGTGACCATCAGATGAACGTCAAGGGGCAGATCGGTCAGCTCGCGCACCCGCTTGATCACTGGAAATCCAAAGCTAAGATTGGGCACATAATGCCCGTCCATCACATCCAGATGGATGATCTCCGCTCCGGCAAGTTCAAGCGCTTTGAGCTCTTCCGCCAATCTGCCAAAATCCGCGGACAATAGCGATGCCGCGATTTGTATGTCTTTCATAATCTATCTAACTGCGGATCACGAAAATGATATCCGTCAGCTCCTCATTGATATATTGCCTGCATTGGACAAGCAGAGTTTGTTTATGCAAGATTAGTTCCTGCATCCAAGAATTGTTTTGCACCCCCACATAGAGGATGGACTTTTGGAATTTTATCGGGTGCGAACGCTCCGCTAACAGGTCTCCGACGATGTCCCTCCACTTGGAATATAGGATGATGAAACTGCGATACTTTTCACCCGCGAGACTGAGAACGATGCGGCTACAGATACGATTGATGGAGTTAAAGGACATAACGGCAATCTCTTAACAGTGATTGTGCATCAGAGCATCCGCGCTTGGAATACAAAGCGTATTCAATCCCTGCTCATTTATATCATCTTCATGGGCGGACAATCTTTCAAAATCCGGTACTCCGGGCATTCGGCACTGTGTCAAAACCTCAACTCCTTGCAAATCTAAGATGTTCCCACTTTCAGCAATGCCTGATATCTGTCAATGAAAACCATCCTACTTGCACGCTCGGGTGGATTGTTATGCTACGGCTACGATTGTTAGGGTGAATCGGGATGACTATTTTAGGATAACTACGTTTGGATAACGATTGAATAACGTTAGGATAATCACGAATTTAGTCAGTTTATATAGGCTATAATTACCACGAATTTATTCAGTTTATATATGCTGTAATTACCAATTACTTAGTCTTGTACCCTCCCTTCGCTCCCTTTCCAAAGCGTTAATCAAGTGGGAGAGCGGTGTAGCGCAGCATGCCGATGCTGCGGTGGAGACTAATTATGGAGACTAAAAATTGGGCAACGCCAGCAACGATAATCATGCTACTAAGCAGACGAGGCAGGCAATGCAACTAGTGTAGCGTCTTACCCTAAATATGGGAATATATATGGGGTGGGGAATTCTGATTCCCCACAGCCGAATCGGAGTTCGGCTTCCCAATGGTAAACCGAAAAAGTTCTTGCCGGAAAATCAGGCTTGGATTTACTATGAAAACAGTCGGTGGATAAGGAATCAATAAGCGAAAAATATAGATTGTATGCGGCGAAGAGCCACTGCAAAGTCTTCAGGCAACAAGAGAAATAATGAGTTGGACTTTACAGCAACATTTGAGACTCACAAGTAACCGTAAATACACTAAGAAAATTAGACTCCATAGAAAAAAGTCCATGCTTGACACGAATAGCATCCTGCGCTACATTTGCGATTTGCACTTGACAATAATGGCAACTTCGTAAAAGATTGACCACCGTCGGGTGATCGCGAGCGATGCGACAAATGACCCGGCTACTAAGGAGCGAAGCGATGAAAAAGCCGTTGATTATGATCTGTATGCTGGTGCTTTTAGCTGTTGTAAGCGCCAATCCCGCTGTGGAGGTGTTTGGGTTCAAATCGGCACGGTTTGATGACGCGGGTGATTTTTGGGTGGAGTACTTTCCACATCCTATCTCTGCAGAAAGCTGGGAGAACATCCGCGATCTCGTGTTTGAGACAAACAGCGGCAGTTTCATGCTCCCTGATGATTACGTGGGTGAGCATGCGGAAATCAATCTCAGCCATGAAATAGCTGGTTTTCCCATCGACCGGAATAATGACGCGATCAGTATCACAAATCCCAATTTTCCATTCGGTGGTTTTACAAACTGGGGGGCAGCTCCGAACACAGATGTGCATTTGCGTCCCTTGCTGCCTGGACAAGCCGCGATCATGGTACCCTTTATCGTCAACGGATTTGGCGGTTATCACTCCTGGGCAAAAGTCCATGCTTTTTCCGGTCAGATACTGCCGCCGGAAAGTCATTTCTGCAATGTGAACGTGCGCGTTCGTTGCACCAACGGGCATCCGGTTCCCGGCACGGTTGTTGCACTCATGTTCGGTTTCGACCAAGTTAATTATACCACCAATCGCGACGGCATCGTGATTTTCCACAACTGGGCAATCCGCTATCACATTCGCGTGTTCGTCCCCCAAAGCGAAGAACCGATCGCAGAGTATATACTCTATCCTGAACCAAACGAAACCATCACGGTTGAGGAAACCGTTCCTTGTGAGCACGATCCTTCCCAAGTTCCAGGTGTGATAAGTGTGCATCCCAATCTTGTGCACAGCATTGGCTCCGCAGGGGTGAAAGTATCTTATGATAAATACTGGCAGCTACAATCCGACGCGAAGCTCCGGCTCTATGATCTGCGCGGTAGAGAACTTCAGGCTATATCTTTTCCCCCCGGTGGTCTGTTGGAATGGCCATTGCCGCCTCTTGCAAACGGTATCTACTTTCTGAGCCTGCGCTCCGGCGGCAGAGAGCTTGCCCGTCAAAGACTCACGATCATCAAGTCTCTGCGTCAATGATCGAAAGACCTGAACCAAAGGCAAATCCAGCAGCGGTGCTGCTTTTTGGCAAAGCACGTTTCACCCTGATCACGGATCGTCTTTTACGTCTGGAATACTGCGAAAGCGGCAGATTCACCGATGACGCGTCGCTGGTTTTCATCAACCGGAATCTCCCCGTTCCGGCTTTTGAAACAAAGCTGGAAGATGACACACTTGAGATAAAAACCGAGTTTCTCGAGCTTCACTACCGGCAAAACAGCGGTAAATTCTCCCGCGACAACATCTGCATCCGGCTGCTGAACTTCATGCCGGAAACGATCTGGACTCCCGGTATGATGGACGGTCAAAACCTCTTGGGAACCACCCACACGCTGGATGAAACAGACGGGGACGTCAAGCTCGAAAAAGGGATAATCTCCCGCTCCGGCTGGGCTTTGATCGATGACAGCCGCACTCCGCTTTTGGACGATTCAAGCCGGCAATGGGTCAAAGCGCGCGGTGGGAAACAAGCCCAGGATTGGTATTTCTTTGGCTATGGGCACCGCTATCTTGACGCTATCAGAGACTACTGTCTGGTCGCGGGAAGGATACCCATGCCTCCGCGTTTTGCCTTTGGCTATTGGTGGTCGCGCCATTGGGCATATTCGGATGCGGAGCTACGCGGCTTATTCGATGACTTCAAAAAACACCGCCTGCCTCTAAATGTTCTCGTGATCGATATGGATTGGCATGAAACCAAAGGACTGAGCTGCCGCAATCCGGAGTATGATTCGCAAGGGGAACTCATCGGCTTCAGCGGATACACTTGGAATAAAGAACTTTTCCCCGATCCGCAAAGATTCCTTGCAGAAATGCACGAACGCGGCATCAGGATTGCTCTCAACCTGCATCCCGCTTCCGGCATCTCCAAAGATGAAGAACACTACGCGGATTTTGCCCGTCTTTACGGGAAAAAACCCTCCAAAGACCGCAGCTATCCCTTTGCCATGGAAGAGAAAAAGTGGGCGGAAGCGTATTTTGGCGCGATTATCGAATCCCTGGAAAAAGAAGGTGTGGATTTTTGGTGGCTGGATTGGCAGGCGTGGAAGGATAGCAAACAAATCCCGGGACTGAACAATATCTGGTGGCTCAATCATGTGTTTTTCACCCACAAGCAAAGAAACGGCAAAAAGCGTTCACTGCTCTTAGCCCGTTGGGGCGGGCTTGGCAATCACCGCTATCAAATCGGCTTTTGTGGAGACACCTGGATCTCATGGAAATCGCTGGCAAATCTGCCATATTTCACTGCCACGGCAGGAAACGTCGGCTATGGATACTGGAGCCACGACATCGGCGGGCACAAGGGAGAAGCCGGCAGTGCAGAGCTCTATTTGCGCTGGCTGCAGTTTGGCGCTCTCAGTCCGATTTTACGCACCCATGCCACCAAAGATAGCGAACTGGAACGGCGGATATGGAAGTTTCCCGATCACTATGACGCCATGCGGGAGGCATTGCTGCTAAGGCACTCGCTGACTCCTTATCTTTATGGCGCGGCACGAGCGGCATTTGATGAAGGAATCTCTCTTTGCCGCCCGCTCTACTGGTTCTATCCCGAACATGAGGAAGCCTATCAAAATCCCGGGCAGTATTTTCTCGGTGAAGATCTGATGGTCGTGCCGATCACCCACGCAGCAGATGAAATGGAGCTTGTAAACCAGAATATCTGGCTTCCGCCGGGGCTTTGGTATGACGTCTGCCATGGCGCACTCATGGAAGGCGGCAGATCAATCAAGCTTGCATACACCTTGCAAGAAATACCCACCTTTGGCAAAGCGGGAGCGATCATCCCCCTCCTGCCGGAAGATCAATGCCTTGGTGAAGCAAGCGATCTCTTTATCCTCGATTTTTATCCCGGAGCCGATGGTAAGACCAGGCTCTATGAAGACGACGGAAATACAGATCAATACCAAGCCGGCGTCTTTGCTTGCACAGAGATCAATCAGCATGTCCTCGACCGGCTGTTGAAGATCAGCATTTCCGCCACCAAAGGAAGTTTCACGGGAATGCCGCAACTGGTTTCTTATCAGCTCAATATCATCGGACGCTTTCCTCCAAAACAAGTTATCTGCGGAAAAACCGCACTTCCATATTCAGCGGTGTTGAAGGAAGGGCATTGGAGCTACGACGGTTCGCGGCTCGCGATCCAGATCCTGCTTCCTCCCTCGGCTCGAAATGAAGTGCTTGATTGCGCCTTGCATTTCACTGCGCAAGCCGATGCCCGGAAGGAACTTCTAAACGGTATTCCGGGAGTGTTGAAACGCCTGCCGGAAGTTCTTCGCAGCTTGAAGAAGGAGTTCAATCGGTTCGACGCGATCGCCAACCCGCCGGAAACTATCCTGAATCTCGGCAGCACAGTCTCGCGGTTGGATTACGACCCCAAATCGGCTATGGGAGAGCTGACATCTTTTCCGGAAAAACTGATAGCGGCGATCACTTGCATTGCCGAGCTCGAAGGCATCGATTCGCTGGTTTTGGAAAAACTGATCCGCTTCATATCGCTGCACAGGACCATCCCCGCTCGTCCGCGGATCATCATCAAAAGCAAGGGAAACCAGGCTTTGGTGGAGATGCAGAGTCCAGATTCCGATGCCGTTATCAGATACACACATGATTCCAGCCTGCCGACAGAGTATTCGTATCTATTCCGCAAGCCGCTCTTGTTCAAGAGGATGGCGATCATTTCCGCCCGCGCTTTTGCGCCAGGTTGCTTGCAGGGATTTCCCATCAGTGCGTTATTTCACTATCAATGGGTGAAAAAGATCAGCTATCTCCACCCCAATTCGCCAAAATATGATGGGGGAGGGGCAAGAGCGCTGGTGAACGGAAGCCTCGGAAATCAATTTGATTATCGTAAGAACTGGGTGGGATTCGAAGCCTGCGACGCGATCCTTGACATCGAACTCATTCGTCCCATGATCCTGAAAAGCATGCTGCTGCGTTTCCTGCGGGATCAAAGCAAGTGGATATTCTATCCCAGGCAGCTTAAAATTGAGGTCTCTCTCGATGGCATGAACTATCAAAAAGTATTTCAGAAAAACTTGCAAACCTTCGCCTATTTCCCTGACCTCAAGTTCGACATCCTTTCTGTGAACGCCAATCTGAGGCATCCGGATCGCATCCGTTATCTGCGGATCAGTGCCAAAAACATCGGCTTATGTCCTGAATGGCATTCCGGCAGCGGCGGCAAAGCCTGGATCTTCATGGACGAGATCCTGATCGCTGAAGGGTGATAGTGTGGGGTGGGGAAATTCAGATTCCCCACCTCATGGTAGGGGTAGGGGAGTTATCCATTACTGGCTCCCCTCCCTCCGAACCGTACGTGCGGTTTTCCCGCATACGGCTCTCCAGAAAACAGGTATCTCATGTAAGAGACCGGCATAATTCACTGTGGGCTTCGGTTAATGAGAAAAACCCCCAGTTATCAAAGATTTTGTTATGGTATTGCAGATTATCCATGTTTGTCGCTATACCTTTGCGTTTTTCATGCTT
>JAUYAR010000184.1 GCA_030693415.1 Candidatus Cloacimonadaceae bacterium
TGGGACTGAAGAACATCTTGATAGCCACTCCCACGAGCATAAAGAATTGGGTGGTGGAGACGCCCAAGAGGATTTTCATGTTCGTCTCCACCCTTGCCCTTCTGGTTACATGTGAGTTATTGCTGTTGCCGTTGCCATAGAGTTCCTCATGTACACTATTGAGTTTATCCTTTATTTCAGGTTTGCATTGGCAGACAGGCAGTTCCGCTGTTTCAGGTGTCTTAGTAGCTGCTTTCTTGCGCGGCATATCAGATACTTAGACAAGCCCTTTGATGAGATATACTCTGCCGGAGCTGCTGCCGGAGTACTCGGTGGAGATCACGACTGACCACAGCCCGTCTGCTTCTCCGCTCCATTCGATCACCCAGCGCATGCCATTAAAGATAGTGGCTCGGTCACGGTCTTTGTTCACTGCTACAATGGTGATTTCGGTGCCGCTGAACAGCGTGCCCTCGAAATAGTCCTTTTGCTTGGCAGAGATGCCGGAGATGACAAATTCCACAGTATTGGTTCGCTTGCCGGGAAGCAGGAAGTTGCGGGTCTTGAGCTTGGTAATCTTGCTGTCCGTTTTACCGGGTTTCTCTGCAAGCTCGCCAAGCTGCTTGAGAAAGGTGTTCAGTTCGGTTGCCATACTTGTTTTCGTGGCGAACTTAGTGCCGACTTCCGCAGCGGTGTAGCTTCCGATTCCGTAGAAGATGTCATCGGCGATATAGGTATCTATAAGCGCAGAATATAGCAGGTCGCCGGCGGTCATCCCGCTCGGATAGGTTGGTACGGTTAAGGGTGGCATCAGAACACTCCTTTAATCGCTCTGCCCAAGGAGAACAGCCATTTACGGTTATGGAACACATACTCGATAGCTCCGCCGATTGTGCCGAAGACCTTCATCACAATGTTGGTCTGCGATACCGGGAGGGTCTTGGTAGCACGTTCCACTGCCAATTGCTTCTTGGCATAGTCATCTAAGTTCTTGGTGGCAGGATTGATCTTGATATCCTGGATAATATCAAGGATGATGGCTAATGCAGCATTGATCTTGGTCTTGTCCAAGGTCCTGCCTGATACCCGAAAGATGATCCAGACTAAGAGGGTGGTGAGCAGTCCTAAGATAAAGGCTTGGTTGTTGATGATAAAGTCCATAGATTCTCCTTATGGTTACATTTTGTAAAAGATGAGATGCGCTACGCTGGCAGTTCCCGCTACGGCTCTGCGGATATAGATTATTCTTTGATTGATTACGGGAATGCGGGTGGGCACACCGACCGGGATGGTGGCAAACTGGTTGTTGGCATTGCTGTTATCGGCTCGGAGTCCAATCCCGCCTGTTGCAGGAGTAAGGAGCACCTCTACTGTCCCGGCAGGCACGGTGATGGCTCTCCAGAGCGTATCGGCACCCGGACTGTAAGCCAGGCAACTGAAGCTTTTGCTCAATTGGATAGGTATTTTGCGATTATCCACCGGCAGGGTGATCTGAGCGGACAGACTGCCGATAATGCTCAGCAGCACAGTGATCAGTATGATGGTTAAGATAGTCTTTGTCTTCATGAATTACCTCCTTTCAGGCTTAGATGACTTTGAAGACTTTGATGAAGTTGGGGATGTAGGTGATGCCGGGGCGGATGCGGATGTACCAGTGGTACTTCCAGTCGGCGCCATGGTGCTCCACTTTGAGTTCGGCATCGGTTCTGTAGCCGATGATGATGAACTTGGTCAGTCCGGCTACGATGTAGTTATCAGGCATCAGTCTGGCTTTGACGGGGATGCCGGCAAAGGAGACGTTGCCACCTTCCAATAAGAGACGGTCACCCACTCCGGTTTGACGTTTGGATAGTTCGCTTCGGATTCGGATCAGGTCTTTCTGGGAGACATAGAACTTGAAGCTCTCTTGCTCCTCTAACATCTCATCACCGAAGGCAAGCAGTGAAGCTTCAAAGCGTTCAGCAAAGGTCACGTAAGCGGAAGAATCGAGTTCAGTGACATCGGTGCCGGTGGTAGCGAGTTTGATAATGCCATTCAAGGCTTTGAGCTTATCTGTCCCACTGGCTCGATCACCTTTGAACAGCAGCAGGCGCATGGCTTTCTCGGTCTTCTTAGCAATATGCTGTTCCACATACGCACCGAAAGCTTGCTCGCCATACTTGTCCTTGTAGAACTCAACCACATCTCGTCCGAGAGTGAACTCAGCATTCAGGATACCTGTAGGCACAGACAGATCGGCAGTGGATACTCCCTGAGCCGTTAAAGCGCCATCAAGGCTGTTCTTGAAGACCAGATCGTCAATCAACCCGACGTCTATCTTCTCATCTTTCAGCAGTGGAATGACCGAGATATCGGAAAGGGTATCACCCGGTTGGCTTCCCACCACTTCATCGATAAACAGCGAAGTAGTGTTAGCCGTCAGGATGTTCATCGCCTTGCCGGAATCGACATCGGCGATGCCTTTGTAGATCTCCCGGTGGCTTGCCTTGACGATGACTTTATTGCCATCGATCATGACTTCCTTGTCCATGTTTTGCTGGTTTTCATCAGGCTCTCCGGGTATGCTTTTGGAGATAGCTCTGCTCATAGTGACGGACAGGTCTTTCAAGCTCTTCTCAATACTCTTGATGGCTTCCGAGACGATCACAGTACCGCTGCTCTTTTCGAGTTCAGTGATACGGTCGGTAATGGCAGCTATGCCCTTCTGCATCTCGCTGTTGTTGTTCAGTTCCGCTACCTTGCGAAGGGAATTGAGTTCGTTTTTGATCTCGGTCAGGCTGGCTTCGGTACCGCTGTAATCATCGGCTCTGCCATAGATGGAGACACCATTGAACTCGCCTTTTTCTACTTTCTGCCAGAGTTCCGAGTTGAGGTTTTCGCATTTGAGGACTTGTACCCAGGCACCCACTTTAGCATCGGGGAAATGCTCTTTGTCAGCAGTCTTGAGGATATAGTTCTCTACTACGGCAAACTCCGGGACCGGCTGCATGTTGTGGTTCACATCGCATTTGCCGACCAGACCGTGCTTGGCAAAGTGATCACAGGCTTTCTGTATCTCCTCTTTGGTGTAATAGTCGCCTTGGGAGTCGTGGATGTTGGGTTCCATCAGAGTGACATAAAGCCTTCCCTGAGTGCCGCTCGTTTCACTTTTGAACTTAGTAGAGTTGATCTTGTGCTCAAAGCTTCTGCCGTTAGCATTCTTGACTACGAAGCCCTTCTGGTTAGCCGGGTTCCTCTCATCAAAAAGCAGGGAGACCAGTTCGACTTCCACATTACGCAGTTCGCCCTTCTGAACGATCCTGCTTTTGTTTCCGAATAGATTCACAGTACCTCCTATGGTGTTGTGATAGTGTTGTTTGTTAAATTGTTGTTTCATTTTAGTTGATCACCGTTTCCTAAAAATTACGGCTTTGCTTGAATAACTGCTCATCGGCAGACTGCAGAGCTTCTGTGAGGTTACCGAAGTTGAAGTCAGCCGGAGTTACATTCCAGTTGAACTCG
The DNA here is from genome assembly GCA_030693415.1 of Candidatus Cloacimonadaceae bacterium. Classification (NCBI taxonomy): domain Bacteria; kingdom Pseudomonadati; phylum Candidatus Cloacimonadota; class Cloacimonadia (SeqCode); order Cloacimonadales (SeqCode); family Cloacimonadaceae (SeqCode); species Cloacimonadaceae bacterium (SeqCode). Next base: position 3,481 of record JAUYAR010000184.1, read on the forward strand.
TAATTGAACTCGATGGCTAAGGTTAAGGCTAAGCGTTCCTGCAGGGGTTTTATCACGAAGTGATAGAACATCAGCATATCGCTTTTATTATCGCCACCTAACTGCCCTGGAATAAGCTGAGACACAACCCTTGCCGGGACCCGGTGATAAGCGAAGATGCCTTCTCTCAAATCCTTCTTAAGGGATAGAAAGCCACCTTCTCTGTCCTGCTGACGTAGCGGTTCAAGACGTATCTTGACGTCTTTACTTTCACTTTCAATCAGGACAGTGCTATGGCTCTTGGCATTGCCTTTGACATCTATTAAGGCTTTCTCAATCTCGGTATAGGCATCGGTCATTACTTCATTGCCCTGCTCATCTGTAACTGTGCCATCACGCAGAGTTCCACCCTCTACAATAACGAAATAGTCGATCATCAGGCCGTTCTGGAAGTTGTTATAATCGAAGGTCTTGATCTCGGATAAAATCTCAACGTTAATAGCTATTGGCAGACAGGACAGACCCCAGGCATTGGACTTATGGGTACTTTTCTTGATATGGATGATATCAGCATAAGCAAAGTCTTGCTTCTGGTTGTTCTTGGTCTGGATAAAGTTAGGTCGAAAGAACCCGAACTCATCATAGTTCTCCACTATTTGCACTTCTGTAGGCAACATGCGTTCCAGACCCATCCACTGCCCTTGGGCATTACGCATCTTGATCAGAAAGCCATTTCCACAGGCGATATAGAACTTGATCAACTCGCCTAAGATAGTAGTCTGGTCTTCACAAGCAGGGAACTCGGCTGTCTCCATCCACTTGGTGACATTACTATTCTTGCATTCAAACTGCATGACGGTTGCCATCATAATGGCATCCACACAGCCGGAATGGTACTCATCTGTATCTAAGAGAGCTAAGAGTTTACTCATTAAATAGGGCTGGGAGACGACTTTCTTGCTTTCAGCTTCTTTGGATATCAGTCGCTTGCCGATTCTCTTCATTACCGCTAAGTCTACAGTCTCAGGCTTGTATTTGCTTTCTAACAGGTCAGTGGCAGAGCTGATGCCGACATTGTGATTACCGAGCCTCATCACCCTCATTTCAGACCCTTTTCGTGTATTTCGTGTTTTTCGTGGTTAATGAAGCTCATGATGCAGCTCCCGAGCCACTCTTGAGCAGGTCGAGTTTTGCGATTCTAACCAGACGGGTGCCGTCTATCCTGGAGGTGTAATACTCAATATGTGGGATATCTCTATTGGAAAACTTGAGATAGTTCTCTCTGAACTCCTCTTTGAAATTATACAGTGCCAGATCAGGATCATCCACGTTCTGGGCATTGACGATCAGATAGACAGTCCAGGCAATATCGGTGGAAGTAAACTGTCTGGAAGTGGGTTTGATACCATCTTCAGCATCCAGGATTACAATAGCGCAAGGCAGGGTCTTGGGAATACTGTCCTTGTTAAACATGATGTTCTGAACACAGGATTGCAAAGATTCGACTATTGTATCCCGCTGAGACAGAAACCTTTCCAAATTAGTCATAACCTGACCTCGATGGAGTTGAACTGCCGGTATATCCATTGCTCACGCTTAGTGATTACTTCTGAAAAAACGTTACGGGCAGCGATGCCTTCCCTTTTGATTTTGCCCCGAATGAGATATGCGATCTCAGCGATGGTCAGCTGCTTACCTGTCTCCTTGTCAGTCCAAGACAGGTGCTTGCGTTCGACCCAGGCGATTAAAGGGGCTATGGGAGTCCAGGAAGGCACCTTGCCGCCCAAAACGAATGGCTCGTGCTTGACATTGGACCCGACTCGAAGGATCATGCTGGAAGGTTGAGTCTCGACCAGATAACCCGTATTGCCATAGAAGTCGCCCTTATCGTAAATCTGTTTTACCAATATCTCCTTGCGGGAATCGGCATCGATAACAGAACCGATTAGATGCAGTCTGCTCTCCAAGGCGGTATAGATAGCCCGGTAGATCTCGATCATCAGTTCATCCGCTGACTCAAAAACTCTATCAGCCATCAGATGACTCCTGCTCGGAACTTCTTGGAGACTTTAGGTGACAGCTGCTCCAGACGGTCTTTTCCGACTTGGCTCAGGTAAGGTGACAATGATTGAAGCGCACGCTTCTCGAGGTTGAATTTGAATGCGTCAATTTCCGCCCCTGTGAGCAGTTCAGTGGCTGACTGGTCTAATCCCACTGATTTGACTATGCCCTCGCCCAGCGTCTTCAAATTGAGGAACTCGCAAGTGGAGTAGAGCATATAGAAACAATACCCAAAACGGAAAGAGGTGTAATAAGCTTCGCCCATATACACGCTGGGATAAACTGCGTTTAGATAATACTCTTCTTGCACCACACTGCGGATAAGCTCTATAACCAATTGGCTGTGCTCGCTGAATATGGGCTTTTCATGCATCTCAGTCGGTAGATTAAGCACTGAGGTCATAACATAAGCGGTTATGGGAATAGCAGTCGGGATCTGCTGCATCAACCTTTCCTCATCAGTTCGGATAGTTCAATGGCTCTGCGACCGACCTGTTTTGCCCACTTGGATACTAACATGTTATTGGCAGCTCTCTCAAAATCTCCAGCACCAATGAAAGCCAGGGTATTCTTGAAACCCATCAAACCAGTAATGCCGAGATTGAAGCACATGTTCAGAAGCACAGATTTGCGGATATCATTCAACCTTAAATATACAAGAGGAATATGCTCAAGCAGTTCAGTTTCACAGTGCAAAATGTCGTTCTCTAACAGGTATATAGCTTCTTTCTGGGAGATGCCATTTGCATCGAGATTACGACCAACTCCGATAGTCAGTTTGCCTGCAGTGCAGCGATAAGGTTTTAGCTTAAGTCCCTCATGTCTTAGTAACTGTTCTTTGACTTTCTGCAAAAGGATCTGTTCCATGTTTGCTCCAATAATCTTAGTCTGGAGCTATGAAACCATCCTACAATAATCTGACAAAACAGGATGCATAAGGATGCCACAGAATTTGTAGTTGACAGATATACCCTGTGTAGCTATTTGAAAAAAATGGAAAACTTCTGATTATTGCATAACTACTGAAGTTTTCACAAGAGTGGTCGTCGAGCAAGAAAGCTCAACCCCATAAGCGTGCAAAATATTGTAAACAATAAGATAAGGGAATTTGAGATGCCTATGAAAAAGGAAATTAAAAATCCGATCGAGACATACTTGCATACGAAAGAGGAGCGTTTAAACAATCCTCCTGTAGGGATGGTAACTCCAGAAACAGACCCTGATGGAAGTAAAAAATCATATAGTTATGATCCACATATAGACCCTCAGCTTCAATGGGCTGGAAAGCAAGAACATCTAAGTTTTGAAGTCCCTACGGTATCCCTGCATGTTCATGAAAGAATCGATCCACTGACGATTATAGACGCAGTCAGAAAAAAGAGGATTGACGAAGAAGATGATCAGATTGAGATTTCGTTGTTTAGCAAACCTGAAGAGAATCCACCACTTCGAGAAGCAATCCAATTTTACAAGCATAAACACAATTGGTCAAACAGGTTGATCGCTGGCGACTCACTTCTGGTGATGAATTCATTACTGGAAAAAGAGGGGATGGGAGGCAAGGTTCAAACAATATATTTTGATCCCCCATACGGTATCAAATATGGTTCGAATTTTCAACCCTTTACTAACAAAAAGAAAGTAGATGACAAAGACGATGATATGTCCATTGAACCAGAAACAATTAAGGCTTTTAGAGACACTTGGGAGCTGGGTATTCATTCATATCTGACATATATTCGAGATAGGCTGCTGTTATCTTGGCAATTATTGGATGACACTGGAAGTATTTTCCTTCAGATAAATGACAATAATCTACATTTAGTAAAAAACGTTTTAGATGAGATATTTGGATATGAGAATTGTGTTAATATCATCCCTTTTAAGAAGAGAGCTTCTTTTTTATCAAGATTTGGGAAGGGCCTATTCGAGCTCTTTGACTACATTGTTTGGTTTGCAAAAGACATTGATAAGATCAAAGTAAACCCCCTTTATATTCCAGTTGATAAGATGCAGCAACTGAAGGGGGAATTCAGATTTTACGATGATATACAAGGTATCAGGAAATTATCTGATGAAGACATCCTAAACTCTGAATTGGATTTATCTAGGGTGTTTAGAACTCATTCAGCATCAAAGAAAAGTACCAACCCCCAACATACAGAACCAGTTACAATTGGAACGGAAATTTTGCACCCTCCTATAGGACATGAATGGAAAGCTAATCCAGAAGGAATGAAGAGACTTGTCGAGTTAAATAGATTGGTAGCGGGGAGTCAAACTCGGCCATACAAAATTTATTTCTCAGACTTTCCTTATCAGTTGCTGAACAATCTTTGGGATGATACTCTTGCAGAGCAGAACCCGATTTATGCAGTACAAACAGATGAATTACCCATACAACGATGTATTCTTCTTTCGTCAGACCCCGGAGATGTTGTATTGGACATTACTTGTGGTAGCGGAACATCGGCTCTCGTGGCTGAACAATGGGGGCGTAGGTGGATAACTTGTGATACATCAAGGGTTGCAATAACTCTCACAAAGATCAGATTAATGTCATCTACTTTCCCTTATTACGAGTTAGCGCATCCATCTGAAGGTATTGGTAGTGGATTCAATTACAAATCTAAGAGTAGAATTAAATTAGAAACAATTGCACGAAATGAGCCTCCTGAAGAGATTCTACTATATGATAAACCTATACAAGATAGTTCTAAAGCACGAGTTACAGGACCTTTTACCGTAGAGGCTGTTCCAGCCCCAGCAGCGAAAAGTATAGATGAGATTATTCAAGGTAGCGAACCAGTTGCAGATAACAGTCTATCAAGATCTGGAGAAACATTACGTCAAGCCGAGTGGAGAGATGAACTGCTGAAAACAGGTGTAAGGGGCAAAAACAACCAGTACATAAAGTTTTCAAGAATCGAGCCTATTCCTGGTTGTCAGTGGATACATGCCGATGGAGAGACAAACCCAGAGTCCACAGAATCAGATCCAGTTAGAGTTGCAGTTTCTTTTGCATCAGAGTTTATGCCTCTGGAACAAAGACAGGTGTCGCTTGCTTTAGATGAAGCTCAAAGCTTGATACCTAAACCAAAGATATTGATATTCGCAGCATTTCAGTTTGACCCTGAAGCTGCAAAAGACATTGATGAAACGAATTGGCCCGGTGTACAAATGTTAAGAGTGCAAATGAATGCTGATCTGCTTACGGAAGACTTAAAAAAGAAAAGAGCATCAAATGACTCGTTTTGGCTTATTGGACAACCTGAAGTGATAGTTGAGAAAGTAGCGGATGACAAATACAAGGTTAAGGTCATGGGATTCGACTATTACAATACCAGAAATGGTCAGATTGAATCCGGTGGAAAAAATCAAATTGCCCTATGGATGCTTGATACAGATTATGATGGCAGAGCCATATTTCCAAAGCAAGTTTTCCTCCCTATGGCAGGTGATAAAGATGGATGGTCAAAACTGGCTCGAGACTTAAAAGCAAGCATAGATGATGACTTAATAGAAAAGTATCGTAGTACGGAATCACTTCCATTTAGTATTGGAAACCACAGACAAATTGCTGTAAAAATAGTTGATGATAGGGGTATCGAAAGCCTTGTTGTTAAGAGGTTAGACTAATGCCTCAGACGACAATAGATCGGCTAATTGTAAATAATCCCTATGAGGAACCACAATACTACTGGAAGTATGACCCCCCTACCAGATTGTTTGATTTGGCAGAAGGAAGGCGACCTGCAGGATATGTGGTTGCATCAGAACGGTCTAAGGCTTACGATGATCCTGGAATATTTGTGGAGATCCCTTTAGTTAATCAAATCCGACCAAGAATTAAAGCTTGGAGAGAAAACGGCTATCAAGGAGTTACAGGGATCACCAAACGATTACTCACATACTGGTATGACCCTGAAGAGTTTGAATCAAGACGTTTTTTCTTCTGCCAGTTGGAAGCAATAGAAACTCTGATTTGGTTAACTGAGGCACCATCATCTGAGAGAACAGGACTAGAAATACCCGATGATGGAGGATTGTTCCAGAGGATATGCTCAAAAATGGCTACTGGGTCAGGTAAAACTGTGGTAATGGCTATGCTAATTGCATGGCAGATACTTAACAAGATTACAAGTCCACAAGACAGAAGGTTCTCCAAATATGTCTTAGTCATGGCACCCGGATTAACGGTTAAAAACAGGTTATCAGTATTAGAGACAAGCAGTGAAGATAACTACTACGAAAAGTTTCGGATAGTCCCTGCTGCGTTGTATGACAAGCTAAGACAAGGTAAAGTTCAAATCAGAAATTGGCATGCATTAGCATGGGATTCTGAAGAGCAGATACAGAAAAGGCGATCAGTCGATAAACGTGGTGCTAAAAGCGACGAAGCCTATGTTAGAGAGACATTAGGCGAAATGTCAAATGCGAGAAACATACTCGTTATCAATGATGAAGCTCATCATGCTTGGAGGTTGAACACAACAGCCGAAGGGAAGTATTTAAGATCAAGAGACATGAAGGATAGCGCTGAAGAGGCAACAGTCTGGATAGGTGGTTTGGATCGAATCCATAGAACCAGGAATATCTTGTGTTGTTATGATTTTAGTGCCACCCCATTTACTCCATCTGGAAAGAAGAACAGTGATGAATCATTATTTGGATGGATTGTAAGTGATTTTGGGCTTAATGACGCTATTGAATCTGGGTTAGTAAAAACTCCTCGGGTAGTAATTAGAGATGATGCTCATCCTGATGCCAAGACATACAAATCAAGATTGTATCATATTTATAATGATGAAGAAGTAAAGACAGATCTAAACCGTTCTGCAAAGCCAGAAGAACCGCTACCAGACCTCGTGGTTAACGCTTATTATCTGCTTGGATACGATTGGAGAGAGACACTAAGGGCTTGGAAAGAATCGGGACAAACAGTTCCTCCCGTAATGATAACAGTTTGTAATCGCACAGAGACTGCAGCCAGAGTTAAGCATGCGTTTGATTATCGAAAAGTACACATAAATGAGCTGTGTGAGACTCAGAGAATACTTCATATCGACTCAAAAGTGCTTGCTATGGCAGAATCCCAGGATGTAATAACAATTGGTGCTGAGGATTTTGCTGATAATGAGGAACAAGCTGATGATGTTATAGCTACTCCCAAATACTCAAAAAAAGTGCAAGCTGAACTACTTAGGAAACAAGTAGATACGGTTGGACAGTTAGATAAAAATGGCAAATCATTACCTGGAACATACATCCAAAACGTTATCTCAGTGGGCATGCTTTCAGAAGGATGGGATGCAAAAACAGTAACACATATCATGGGGTTGCGAGCCTTTTCCAGTCAGCTATTATGTGAACAGGTAGTTGGTAGAGGTTTACGTAGAACTACTTATGATGTTGACCCCGTTACCGGGTTATTTGAACCTGAATATGTGAACATCTTTGGCGTGCCATTCACTTTTTTACCCCACGAAGGAGGAGAAGGGGGACCTCCACCGCCACCTAAACCCAAGACGATGATCATACCAATAGACGATAAATCCGAGTTCTGCTTATCATGGCCGAATATAGTCCGCATCGATAGAGTCTATCAACCAGGTTTGTCTCTCGATTGGGATCGAGTTAATCAATTAGAGTTAGATTCCTATGCGATTCGACAGATAGCAGCTTTGGCACCAATTGTTGATGGAAAACCGGACGTGACAAAAATAACTGAGATAGATTTGGAACATCTTGCAAGTGAGTTTAGAACGCAACGAATTGTATTTGAAGCAGCGAGGGATAATTATCACTTGATGGGATCTAATTGGAAAGGTAATAAAGAGTATTTGTTAGCGCAGCTTGTTCGATTAGTTGAAGAATTTATAGCTTCTGATTGCATTGTAGTTGACCCTCCAATATTTAATCTGGATGATTTGCGTAGAAGACTGGTAATTACCCTTAACATGAGCAAAGTGATTCAGCATATCAGTGATGCGATTAGGTATTCCAATACTGAACGTTTAGAGCCAATATTTGATAGAGATCATCCGGTACTTTCTACATCTGATATGCCAGTCTGGTACACCAGCAAACCATGCGAATACACAGCGAAATCGCATATTAACTATGTGGTATTGGATAGTACATGGGAATCTTCAGAGGCTTTTCATCTCGATCATAATCCGGAGATTGATGCCTGGGTCAAAAATGATCATTTGAACTTTGAAATTCTCTATATTTACAAAGGTGTTGTCAAGAAGTATCGCCCCGACTTCATCATCAGAAAGAAATCTGGTGAGATGTGTATTTTGGAAACGAAAGGTCAAGAGACTGAACAGGATAGAGTAAAAAAACGCTACCTACAAGAATGGATCGATGCTGTTAACCAGCATGGTGGGTTTGGAAAATGGGGAATTATGCAGTCACAATATCTTAGAGTCTGAGAGAGATGATATGGAAATCAAACAAATTCAGTTAACTGATCCCAGGCATGTACCCAATCTAAGCCCTGAAATTATTATTTGCAAGGGTAAGGCCGCCGCAGTTTGTCTTCAAAATGTTGGTAAGCAAACAGGAGTTGAACTACAAGTCACTGGAAGCATAGTGAATACTATCGGCTTGAATTGGTTTGAATTGGCTGAATGTGATTTTAATAGTTACGCAGATTCACAAGAGACCACTGAATGGGGAGCCGAAGCTATCGCATTCATCGTTGTAAATGAATTCACAGAATACCAAGTTATTAAAAGATCATATAAAGGAACTGGATTTGATTACATGCTCGCCGACAAAGAATGCAAACTGTTTCAGGGTACTCAGGCTAAGTTGGAAGTATCAGGTATTCAAAACTTAAAGAATCCATCAGATTTGAAATCGAGGGTTAACCAAAAAGTCACTCAAGCATCACAAAAATTTAAGAATCTACCGGTTCTTGTTATTGTAACAGCTTTCTCTACACCCAAGGCGGAGGTGTCTCATGTTGCAGGTAATTGAAAAAATACATGATGAAGCGATGGAAATTATTGATAAATCACATATTGCGACTCTTAGTGGGGATATCGAGCTTGCCAAGCAACTAAAATTACAAGCTTATGAAAAAGAGAAAGAAGCAGCTAATTGTTTGTTAAATGATTACATTGAGCCTTCAAGATCGATTCTTTTTAGAAGCGCTGCAAGCTTAGCTTACGATTTAGGATTGTTTGGAGAAGCTGAGAAACTAGCTTGTATGGGTCTTATAGGCTTCCCTCCTGAATGGGTTGCTGATGAACTTCGGGATTTATATGAGAACATCAATCAAGGTAGGCATTTGGATATTAAAGGATCTCGCCTTTCTGACGAAGAATTTCAGATGTCTCTAACGGGGAATGATGTCGGATATGGTTTTGCAAGATTTGAAGATTATTTACCGCGTGCAGAAGCGATTTCGAAACTTATACAACGAACAGCTCAAAGAAAATCTCAAAATGGAGAATTTACCAAAAGAATCCCCAAATCTATTATCGATGGTTTCACTCCTTACATATCAGTCCCACGAGCCGCTAGTTTTGCAGTGACATTCAAGATTGCTGTTCCCGGAGAACAGATTGTCCTCTTTGAAGCTGTCCCCAAAAAGGATATTATCAAGGAAGTTCTTGAGTGTATTGAACTACTGGAAAATAATAAAGTGGAAGAACTGAGAACCAAAATTGACTCCAAAGAATATTATGATAATTTCGTCGGTATTTGTGATAATCTGCTTCCAGATGGTGACAGTATCAAGACCGTCGGTTTTACATATTCATCAGATTCAGGTGAAAAACGCGTTGTAGTTAAAACTGTAAAAGAGAAACTTGAGGTTTCAACAGAACTACCGACTTCTGGTTCTAACAATCTACTTGATGGAATAAAAAACGGCGAAGAGGTCACTATTCGTGGTATCTTAGAAGTAGCTGATAAAAGTAAAGACAAACCAGAGATCCAGATTAACTGCAATGATGTTCTTTACCGGGTTCGTGTACCAGAAGGACAGATTGACGATGTTGTTCGCCCATTATGGGATAAAACTGTTATACTTAAAGGGAAAAAATACTCCAAAACCATTATTGATCTTGAGAAAATTCAGGAATACGTCAATGAGTAGAGTAGTTAATAGTGTTATTGGAATAGATATCTGGATTTATCACAGTTCAATGATAGGGTAATGGAGATCTTATGTATACTGATTTAGAACTATTTATCCCAGAAAAAGAAAAACAATTGAAAGGTAATTTTCTCGAGTATGTCGCAAAATGCATTTTAGAAAGTTACGGATATCTTGTTACGCAGCAGGTGAGATTAACCGGCATGGAAATAGATTTAATTGCCAAGAGCGAGGTTACGCATGAGGATATTTTTGTTGAATGTAAGTTCCATGCGGATGCTATACAGTCTGCAGATATCGACAAATTTATAGGCAAATGTGTTCGGCAAAAAATCAAAACAGGTCTTTTTGTCCATACATCTTCACTTGGTAAAGAAGCAAAGGGAATCGAATATGAAATGGAGCGAGAGCAGAACCCTTCTATAAAGGTTCTGTTTTGGAACCGAGAAAAAATTCTTAAAGGGCTCCAAAACACATATAGAGATATTTTACGAGACACAAATAATGCTAATAATTGCAATTACATCATGGGCATTGGAGAAGATCGTATACCTTTTATCTTTTATATTGATACTAATGACCAATCGAAAAGCATTATTAAGGTCATCAGAAATAGTCAGTCACAACCTCTGGATGTTATTCAATCGTTAATACTGACAAATGCAAAGTATAGTGGTTATACCATAATCGAGCATAGCCATGATATTCATCAATCCCAAGTTTCAGATTTGGTAGGAAGTTCTGTGAGGGATACAGTAGTACAAATCATACCGGCTGACGACATTTTTGATTACAGGCCATCAAAACCCATTGACTTTGTTGGAAGATCTGACCTATTAGACCAGTTCAAGAGCTTTTTTGCAGATGTTCAAAATAAAAAAACACAAACTAGATTGATTAGTCTGGAAGGTCCTTCTGGTTATGGGAAATCTTCATTTCTTCTGAAGTTAGCAGATGAGCTTAGCAAAAACAAGAAATGGCGATGTAATTGTTATACATACCTCGTAGATTGTCGATCTGCTACAACTGGTCAATTTGTTACAGCAGCATTAATAGAAGCCATAAAAGAGGCATCACGTACAGATTTTTTACAAGACCCAATCAATTACGAAAGCATTGTTTCTTCTCCTGATTTTCTTACTTCTGCTGGAATGCAATCTGTCTTAGATGAGTTAAACCAAAAAGGAAAAGTCTTCGTATTGTTTTTCGACCAGTTTGAAGAGATTTTAACCAAGCTTTCGTTAAATCCAGTGTTTCTTAATTTGCAGAGATTATTCCGAGAAGTTACTGCTACAGAGTGCAATATAATAATAGGATTCTCATTTAGAAGCCATATTTATTTTCAGGAGACTAATGAAGCCTACTATTTATTTAGAAGTACTGAGGATTACAGAAAAAAGTTCGAAATAGGGAACTTCAAGTCAAGTGATGTTCGATCTCTTATTAAGCAGTTTGAGAAAACGAAGTTTAAAGTGAATCCGCCCATAAAGCGCCGTATCGAAGAGCAATCTCAAGGGCTTCCTTGGCTTCTTCGAAAACTCTGCATTCATGTTTTTAAACATCTCCAAAGTCGAAATCAGTCAGAATTTATGACTGCAAACATGGATATTCAATTCTTGTTTGAAGCAGATTTAGAAAAGTTGTCTAAAGGTGAGAATCTCTGTCTTCGATATATAGCTAACAACTCACCAGTAGGATTTGACCATGTCATAGAAAACTATGGAGAAGATAACATATCCCGACTTCAACTGCAACGACTTATCATAAAAACAGGTACAAACTGCACTATTTACTGGGACGTTTTTAAAGAATATCTACTGACAGGAAAAACTCCTGTGATTCCATTTTCTTCAATACCACAATGCGAAATAACAATGCTCTTGAAAGCTATAAGGAATTTTCTGCCGGATAAGAAGCTGACTAACGCTTCTTTGTGTCAATTGACAAATTATAGCAATAAAACTGTAATGAACGTGTTGGCTGATCTGTTAACGCTCGAAATAATTGTAAAAGACAAATCGAGGTTCAAGCTATCTAATACATCCTCATTCCAGTCTGATCAAGAAATATCAAATCACCTAAAAGCAATATTATCAAAACACTATATAGTTATCAAGATGCAAAAACAGCTTAATGAGACTAGCAAAATCTCAACTAATAAAATAATGGAATTGATCGAGCAATCGTACGCATATGGCGCAGTAAACAAAGATACCTCAAGAACTTATACAAAGAGGTTTATTAAGTATCTTGAATACTCAGGATTGTTTATTGTTGATGGAACCGTTGTTCTAGTTAACCACACTAATAGAATCGATTATTCATTGTTTTACACTCCAAACAAGAGGGGGCTTGGAGTTTTATCAGGTTCTCCCAAAAAGGCTCTAAGATTATGCAATGAGATTCAACAAAGTGGGAGTTGCAGAAAGAACATCGAAGGTTATAGAAATACAATGAATGACTTAAATACCCTGGGCATTATTGATTTTCAGAGAGATACTATATACTTCAGAACCTCTTTTGTTACAAGTCTCGAAGAGCTAGGGTCAATAGAAAAGGCAATTGAATCTCAAATCAAGCAAAACGCATTCGTGGTTTCAATTATCGAGATTGTGTTGAATGGCACTGCTGATCCTCAGTTGATTTATGGTTTGTTAAAGAGAAAACACGATTTAAACTGGTCTCAATCATCAATTAAAAGGAATGTTTGCACGGCATTAAGATGGGTGAATTTCTACGGCATACTATGAATTTGTTTGGTTACTGAATTAGAACAGTGGCTGTCCTGCACTTCCAATGAAACGGTGGAAAAGGAGTATGCGATCCTGAGACACCTACTGGCTCATCCTGGTTGTTATAGACAATCTGATCATTACTGACCCATGGTGCGAGTGCTTTGATATAGTCTCTGGCATCGTCCAGGCTGTCTGACTTTGTATCCAGAGCCATCAGATTATCCATAACTTCAGTGGCATCGTTCAGGGGATAGACTTTGTCTTGGGCTGCCAAAGCCCGGCAGATGTCGCTGGTGCGGTCATCGAGGATAACCACGAGCTTGTAATACTTCGCTTGCGCTTTCTTGTATCCCTGCAATCTTCCAAACTCTCGTATCCGGAGAGCTGTATGCTCAGCCAATCCCTGCCAGTAGGCTTGGGACTTCTCACCAATATCACTAAACTGCTGTTTTAAGGTCTCAGTCAGCATTTCTTTAGTGTATCCCTGTTCTATGGCTTTGGATAGCACATCAGCGAAGTTTTGACGGATATCAGCATCAAAATGATTACCGAGCCAGAAGAGTTGGTGCTTTTGAATAGTGGATGATAAATGCTGGTCTTCGATTCCCCAGAGTCCGATGGATGTTTTGACCGGAGCACTTACTTGGGTATCTCTCAGTCCGAGCCGGATACAGCGGTCGATGTAAGCTTTGGTAGGATCGTTTACCTGTGAAGCAAAGTCATCTCCGAGCTGAGTATTGATGATATCCATCAGCTTGTCTATTTGGGTCTTACTGACCTTTTCACTTCTCGGCATATCACTCAGCATTTGGATAGCGAGGTAAGCTGCATCTTTGACTTCTGTCTTCCATGCATTGTTTAAGACCCGGTAATACTCTAACATGATCTGATCGTAATACTGCATCAGAAGGAAAACCTCCGGATCCGGACTCTGTTTCTGCCAATATCATATTCATTGAAGCGTTCCAGACATCCGGCAAGGGCATCACAGCCATCGATATAACCATCGGGATAGGTGAGGAACTGACTGATTAGGGTGGGTGTATCCTGCCCGTCCGGAAAGAGTATCTTGGCAGTCTCGATGCTGGTCTCGGTTCTCTCTATTCTAAGGTTCTTGTTTTCCTTGTTATCGATGCGCTTGATTCTGTGGGAGATGGGATTGAGGTTGTTATCCTTAGCCCACCTGTCAAAGTCGGCAAGGATACGAGCCTGACCATAACTGGTCTCGATGGCAGAGCGGAACTTGGCTTTGTAGATTGATTCCAGTTCCTGATAGGTATCATGGTAATATCTGAAGAACTTGGTATTCTCAGTCTGACGTATCCAGACATGGATTACATAGAACCTGTTGCCATCATAGCCAATGGAGATGATAGCTTTGAAACAGCCTTTCTCTCCCCATGCCGGGTCTGCATACATCCATACCCGCTTCATTAGAGATGGAGCAGGCAGGTTTCGATACTTGGTGAACCACTGGTGCTTGAAGATATTGCCTTCGATCACAGGCTGACCAAGCATCTCTCTTTGGTAACCGGTACTGCCGAACTTGGCTCTCAGGTTGGGAAGTGTACTTGTAGGGTATTGCTCTTCCCAAGCAGAGCTACCGTCCGGATTCTCCAAAGGAAAGCGCATAATAGCTCTCTGGTGGCATTTTAAGACTGGTTTTGACGTTACATCCAAGTCTGGATTATCTGCCTTTAAATCGTTTATTATGAGTTGCTGGAATTGGCAGATGGCATAGTTGGGTTGCACGAGGTTACCGAGCCAGATTACCTTGCCTGTTCCTTCCGGTGCTAAGGCTCCTGCCAACTCCTGAGTAATCTTGTCCATGCGTCTCTTACCGATGGACTGGTTACCCATGTTCTCTTCTTTGTCTATATCGTCACAGACGATCAGTCCAGGTCGTTTGGCAGTCTTGGGATTAAGAGTTCCCCTATGGGATTGCTTAATACTCCTGGCTCTGATGCGGGTCTTGTTTTTCAGATAGAAGTCCAAGTCAAAAGAGTCAACAGGCTGCAGTTCAGGATAATCCCCTAAGAGTCTGCGGTTATTGGTCAGTTCATGCAATGTGAAAGCAGTCCTTTCCTGTGAGAGATCGACATCGGCAGCCGTATGGATAACATACTTCTCGCCTTTGATAATCTTCCAGATCGGATAGACAATTCCCATCAGTACCGTTTTACCCAGTCCACGAAAACCGGTGATGGCGATGATACCTGAGCCCTTATCAGTCTCATCGAACATGGTTACATGGGCTGGGCAGAAAGGTAGTGGAAATATATGGGGAAAGTAAGTATGACAGAAGAACGAGAAGGCATCCCAACCATCAGTGTATGTCCTCTTTATCCGTTCAGCCTTAGCCTCAGGATTATCGTCTATAAAAGGCAAGACGGAGATCGTCTTGGATGCGATCTCCGCCAG
>JAUYAR010000185.1 GCA_030693415.1 Candidatus Cloacimonadaceae bacterium
GCGGAAATTGACCTCGGATTTGGCATTGGAATCGAGGCGGAGATTCAGGTTTTCGGAAAAGGGAACCGGATAGGCATGGAGCTTGATACCCGGATTTGCCGGAAAGCCGGGATCGTCGTTGGCGCTTGAATAGTATTCCCAACTGTGGGTGAGATAGTCGGCTGGATACCACTCCTCCATCCATTGGTCCCAGTATTCGCTTAGTTCCTCAGTGCGGTTTCCGTTGGCGTCATGAGTAAAGGCGGTTCGCCTATCGTCCGTCCATCGCTCAAATTCCAAATCCCAGTATGAGGAGGTTCTCCGCTGGGGGAGATCATTGGCATCATAAGCAAAGACCATCCTATAGCTGGGCCACCAGGCTTCGGTCTCCCAATCCCACCAATAGTTGATCTCCTGCAATACCATGCCGGGAAATGGTTGCTCCTGCCAAGTAAATCCCAGCGGGACATTCCAAGCTATCCAATGCACGGTCTGATCTCCGGTGAGAGTGTCGTTTGGATGATAGCTGCGGATAGTCCGGCTTTCCGGAGACCAAGATAGGGAATCCAACGAAGTGTGCGAGACTTCTTCAATAATCCTGCCCTGTCCGTCCCAGACGAAGTTAGTCATATTATACGTATCCTGCCGTTCATTCCCATAATAGCTTCGCGACCATACATACGCAACATAGTCTGTATTACTCTCGTAAAACAAGTGTAAACGCTGGACTGGAATCCATTGGCGCGTTTCCTCGTCGGGCATGAATATGTTGTAATTGGTCAGACGGTTTTGCTCGTCGTAAAAGCAATTGGCGCGCATGAATGGCATTTCTTCGTCTAAGTAAAAGTAGATAACCCCGCTGCTGATCATATAGCCGGATACGTCGTAGGAATAATATGCGACCGCGCTTTTATACCATGTGCCAACTTCAAAGTCATAATACCATATTTGAATTGAATCCGGTCTGGAGGGGTGTGAAACATTGTAGAAATAACGGATACTGGTACCGGGCTGCCAGTCCATTCCGTCGCTGTAATGAGAGACGCTTTCATTTAAGCGCCAAAGATTCCGATCCTGAGCAAAGCTCGGAAATGACAGTTTGTCAAGCACTTCCCGCAAGTGTGGGTTAATCGATAGCAGCAGTATCGGCAACACTATCAGCAACGCTAAAAACGTTATTCTTTTCATTTTAAACCTCCATTAGGTGAGTTTGGTTCTTGCTATGGACAGGCATGATTCTTGTCAATCTTTTTCTCTATAAAAACTGCCGAGAACGGGAGGAGACTGTTCAAAAACCATCACCATTCTACGCTGCTTTACCAGAGCACTTGGAGAATAAGTGGTCTAAGTGCTTCCATTTCACATTTTCTTGACAGATTTGGGAGATGTTCAGATTGGCAATCAGCGATTGCTCATGCAT